>JAEWAH010000152.1 GCA_023391725.1 Bacillota bacterium
GCGTGCCACGGAAAACTTCAATGTAAATGCCCAGCAAAAAGGACAGACCCATCACGGGAACCTTTTTGTACCATGCATCCTTGGGCTTTACGGGAATGGTACGCAAAATGGCAACAAAAAGACCGATCACAAAGCCAATGATGGTTCCGGTGAGCGCGACCAATAACGTATTTTTGGTTCCTGCCCAGAACAAGGGGCCATATTTTTGCAAAATAAACAGCACCCAGTCAAAGAAATTGTCGGTGGTGGGCATCAAGTTCACTCCTTGCAGGCAATGGGAAAACGTAAAACGGATGGAAAGGGAACGGAAGCAGGCGGGAAGCCTTACAGTCCGTTCCCCATGAACAACCGTGAAAGATTATTTTTGCGTGAGGGGCTGGCGCATGGTGGCATCCAGCATCAGCTGCAGGCGGGTGGCTTCGTCCAGGCCGGCCAAAATTTTGTTGATATCGGCGGTCAGTGTGCTGCCCTTCTTGAGGCCAACTGCGATTGCCACATCATCCGGAGAGGTTTGAAACCCTTTGTCTTGGTCAAAGAGAACGTAGCAAAGGTCGGGGTTGGCCATCACATCCGCTTCCGCGCCGGGACGCTCTGCGATATAGCCATCCACAAATCCGCTGCTCACAGCCACGATCATGGCGGGGAAGCTTTCCATGGCAGTAGCCTTCACAACGCCAGGGATCTGGTCGATCACCGTGTAATGGAAGGTGCCGAGTTGCCCGGTAATGTTGGCGCCAGTCAAATCTGCAAGAGACTTTGCGCTGGCAAACTTGCTGTCCTTCTTGACCACCACAACAAGCTCGCTGGAGTAGTAGAGCGCGGAAAAGTCCAGCTTGGGCTTGCGCTCCGCCGTGGGGCTCATGCCGGCGATGATGGCGTCAATCATGCCGCTATCCACGCCCATGGGCAGGCCGTCCCACTCGGTCTTCACAATGACAAGCTCCTTGCCAAGGCCTTCGGCAATTTTCTTGGCGATCTGCACATCGTAGCCATCAGCATAGCCAATACCGCCTTCAATGGGCGCGGTAAACTCATTGGCTTCGGCTTGGGTCCAGTTGAAAGGGGCATAGTTGCATTCCATGCCGACGCGCAACGTGCCCTCTGCCACGGCAGAGCCCAGGGTTAGGATCATCAGGAGGGCAAGAAACAAGGAAACAGTTTTTTTCATAGTAGATTCCTCCATTTCATAATACAGAAAAAAAGCAGCGGCTGCGGCTATGCGCAATCGCTGCTTCCATCTCATCTAATGATAAAAGCGGTCGAATAGCGCTCCACGGAAAACCGTGACAGTTGGCGAAATATTCTTCCGTCAACCAACGAAAGGACTTCAACGGGTCCTTTCATTTCGGCGGCAATCCCTTTCTTCCTGCTGTCAACGCCTGTTGAAGACTATAGCAGGGGTACTCTTGATTGACCGCTCCTCTATTCTATCGGAGCCATGGTTTCCCATCGCCCGATTTCAATTCTTATTGTACAAGGTTTATGGCCAGTGTCAAGGGTAAAAATAAAAGAATTTTGGTACTTGCTCCCAGGGCAGCCGCATTTTTGGATTCGCCATGCCGTACGACCTTAAGTCAAGCTTATGGTTTGGGTGGTTTCATGCCGTTTTTTATTGTGCTGTGTGTTTTGATAAAAAAAATCGAGAATCCATCTGGATCAAGCGGCTTCTCAAAAAAATGAAGCTTTTTGATACAAACTTTTTCTCGAAAAAATTTGGTGGAGGTGAGGGGAGTTGAACCCCTGTCCGAAAGCTCGCTGATATGGTTTTCTCCGAGCGCATCCCGGGTTTTAGGATTCCCCCTGCCGTACGCCCCCGGGCGGGCTTACGGTTTCGGTAGCTTCATCAATGCCGGCTTCGTCACAAAGCTTGAACGGGCCCGTGCCCCGCGATAATGACGCCGGGCTCCGCACTCGCGGGAGATGCGGTCCGACGTCGCGGCAATAGGCCGCGAAAGCTAGTTTGTTGTTGTCAGTTATTGTTTTTCCCCGTTTTAACGTGGCCAGGGTCCACGGCTCGCTTACCATACCCTCGACAACCCCCGTCGAAACCGGTACACCCCCATGAAAATTGGGCTATTCGCCCCTGTTGCTGCGGCTGCTCAGGGCCCGCTGGATATCGCGCCTTGCGTCCCTGTCGGCCTCGTCGTCGCGCTTGTCGTGCAGTTGCTTGCCCTTGCACAGCCCCAGTTCCAGCTTCATCCGCCCGTCTTTCAGGTAGATTTGAAGGGGTACAAGGGCATACCCCTGACGCTGCACCAGGCCGGAGAGTTTGCGGATCTCGCTCTTGTGCAGGAGCAGCTTTTTGGGCCGCAGAGGATCATGGTTGAAGATGCTGCCCTGTTCGTAGGGGCTAATGTGCATCCCTTCCACAAAGATCTCCTGGCCCCGCGCCATGGCGTAGCTCTCCTTGAGGTTGACCCGGCCCAGGCGGATGCTTTTCACTTCCGTGCCCTGCAGGCACAATCCGCATTCGTAAGCTTCCTCCACAAAGTAATTGTGGTAGGCACTCCGATTTTGAGCCACGGGCTTGATGCCCTTCATGCGCGGCACACAAACCCCTCCTCGTCACCGCCTGTAGCAATGTATTATACCACGGCGGCCGCCTGATTGCAATTGATTGTTGTTTTGTTTATAATGGAATGTAAACCAACGGGATAGGGGAGGCGCACTCCATGCAGGATACAAGATCATTGGCTTTATTGGCCCGGGAAGCATCCATCCCCCTTGCGGCATCGGATGCCGTTAAGCGGAACGAGACTTTGAAAGCCATGGCCCGCGCCCTTGAAAACCACTGGCCCTCGATCGAGGCGGCCAACCAGGCAGACATGCGCAAGGCGGAAGCTGAAGGTTTGGCGTCACCGCTGAAGAAGCGCCTCCTGTTTGACGAAAAAAAGCTGCATGCGGTTCAACAGGGATTATTGGCACTTTCTGATTTGCCCGACCCCTTAGGCCACACCCAGCTTGCCCGGGAGTTGATGCCTGGGCTTGATATGTATCGTGTTTCATGCCCTATCGGCGTGGTGGGCGTGATTTTCGAAAGCCGACCGGACGCATTGGTCCAGATCGCTTCCCTGTGCCTGAAAAGCGGGAACGCCGTGCTGTTAAAAGGCGGGCGGGAGGCAGTGGGCACCAACCGCGCCTTGTTTGAGGCATTGGACGAGGCCGCCCGGGAGGCCGGTATGCCCGAAGGCTGGGCGGCCTTGCTGGAGACCCGGGAAGAAGTCCGAGACATGCTGAAGATGGACGACTGCATTGATCTCATCATCCCTCGGGGCAGCAACGAGTTCGTGCGCTATATTATGGACAACAGCCGCATTCCCGTGCTGGGGCACGCGGACGGGCTTTGCCACGTGTATGTGGATTCTTCGGCGGATATCGATATGGCGGTCAAGGTGACGGTGGACGCCAAAACGCAGTACGTGGCGGTATGCAACGCAGCAGAAACGCTGCTGGTGCACAAGGATATCGCTCAAGCATTCCTGCCTGCCGCGGCGGCAGCGCTCAAAGAAAAGGGCGTGACCATCCGGGGCTGCGAAAGGACGCAAAAAATCGTCCCTTGCGAAGCGGCCACTGAAGAGGACTGGAAGACCGAATACCTTGACTATATCTTCTCCGTCAAGATTGTAGATTCCCTGGAGGAAGCCATCCGGCATATCAACCATTACGGCTCGGGGCATACGGATACCATCCTGGCCCAGGATATGCAGGCGGTGCGCACCTTCATGGCCCTGGTTGACAGCGCCGGGGTGTACCACAACTGCTCCACCCGCTTTGCCGATGGCTTCTGTTACGGCTTCGGGGCAGAGGTGGGCATCGCCACCGGCAAGCTCCACGCCCGGGGCCCTATGGGGCTGGAAGGACTCTGCTCCTACAAATACCTGCTCTTTGGCAGCGGCCAGACGCTGGCGGACGTGCAGGCAGGGAAGACGCATTTCAGCCATCGGGATTTGAATCAAAAGGCGCCAACGTAACGATGTAGGGGACTCTTATCAGCGAGATTACGGACAGGGGTTCAACTCCCCTCGCCTCCACCAGAATGATATTTAGCAAAGGACTTGAGCCCTTGTGGTTTGAGCCCTTTTGCTTTTGCTGCTTTTTATGATAGAATAAAGATACCTTCTTGAAGGAGACTATTGATATGAATATTTTCAGTAAGAAGAAAACAGAAACCTAAAACATTGATGGTATTTTTTTGCTTGAGCAACATGAAAAAGGTCTCCTTGATGATACTTCTTTCCTTAAAATTTTTGGCAACACAAAGGTTTTTTATTCGACACCTTATGGTGACCACAAGGATGGAAACAGCCGTTTGTTCATCCTGCCGGCTTCGGACAACACCGGGTATCTCCCTGTTTTTTCATCGCTTGAGAGGATAAAAGAGTTCTATGAAAAAGCGGGAAGATGTGCCTATATGATTATGGAAGGCACATTTTTGTCATTTCTTGAAACAACGAGCAAAATCAATGCGGAGGCGCCGGTGAAGATGGGCACAGTTATAGACCCCGGATATTTTGGTGTTACTGTAAATGCAAACATGCTGGATACAGCGATTAATATTATAAGGTAATTCTAAAGCCTCCTATGAAATTGATCATCATATCCCGCGCTTTATAAGCTCCTAAACACAAACGCAATCAATAGCCGTGCCTCAAAACAGCAGCCTCACCGCCGCAATGATGGTCATGCCAATCACCAGGTACCTAAACGGCTTCTCGTTGATCCTCTTCACGATCACGGCGCCAAGCACGGCCCCCAGCGCCACGGCGGGGATCAACATGGCGGCCAGTACGGCGTTGTTCAGCGATATATTGTGCCACACGAATACCTGAAGGGGGACCTTCAGGGCATTGATGATCAAAAAGAACCAGGCGTATGTGCCAAGAAAGCTGTTTTTTTGGTAACCCATCGCCACCAGATAGATGCTCATGATAGGCCCGGCGGCGTTCCCGATCATGGTGGTAAACCCAGCCGCTATCCCCGCCACAACGTAGATCCATGTTTTTTGAGGAACCGTAAAGCCGCTGCCTTTAGTCTCGATCCAAATCAAAATAGCCACGCAGATCATCACCGATACAGCAATGATCATTTTGAACTGTTTATCGTTGACGTAATTACCTACAATGACGCCGATAATCAGCCCAACGACCGCCCATACAAGCAGCCGCCTGATGGCGTTCCACTGGGCGTGCTGCCTGTAATAGGTCACCGCGAAGATATCGCCGGTGAGCAAAATGGGCAGCAATATCCCTGTGGATTCTTTTCCGCCAAATATGGAGGCCATGAGCGGAATGATGATGGTCATGACTCCGCTGAAACCCATTTTTGAAAACCCTACGAAGAATGCCGCTACGATAACCCAACCCCATTGCGCCATAGATAAATCAAACATAATCTTTTGTTCACTGGCTTTCCATTTATCATTTCGGCGCCTTTGTACAAGGCACCGAGTACTGCTCAATGGCCGTTTTTATCGTAAGTGTAGCGCGCTACCAGGCGGGGCATAACCTCATACATGCCAAAAGCATCCGCAAAGATTTTATAGGTAGTCCCCACCTCCCAGGTAGTGCGGGTGGAGTTCTCCAGCATCACCTCTTGCGGCTTTTCCTCCGTGCCTGTGTTCATAATGGCCAATTGCGGCTTATTGCTGATGATTTCCGTAATGACACCTGTGAACACATAGATTTGCGTCTTTTTCACCAGCGCGGCGTTATTGGCCAATAGATTGGCATAATTTGTGGGGCCATCCCCGGTGATGCCCAGCCCCCAAGCGGCCTTGCTGTACTCGTCAACAGGCGGTACATAATAGATGGGGAAGTTAAGCACCGAGGGCTGGCGCCCCTCATATTCGGCCTGGATGGTGACCATATTGCTGCCGATATGGTCAAACACCGCATTGAAAGAGAAGGTGCCATCCGTATCGGTTTTGGTGATGTCCAGGTCAGAATGCGGCGTCAGCACATCGACGATAGCGCCGGGGATAGTGGCGGCGGTGATCTTCATGGTCTTTCTGGAACTGGTGCTGCTCTGGTCCGACACCAGGTCCAGCGGTATCTCCTGAACGGCCCGGTAGAGGGTGATGTTGACGGTGTTTTCACGGCAGTACTGGCTGCGCACAGTAATGGTGACATTGTTGTTGCCGATGGGCTGCACAGTGGCGTTGTAAGTCACGTCGCCGCCCTCTTGGTTGACCAGGTCGGAGTAATCATTGCCGTTGATGATGACGGTGCTGCCTTCCCGCACGCGCAGTTTGATGGCGTACATGGCGGTATTCACTTCCACCCGATCGGTATCCGGGTTGATCATCTCAATGGGGGATAGGGGGATCTGAATCTGGTAGGGGATGGGGTCCATAGGCTTAAGTTCCCCGGAAGAGGTGCGCAAAAACGGGGAAAGCGTCACCTCCATTGTCTCGGAAAGGTAATCCAGATTGTCGTTGTACCAGATGTAGTCGGGCACCTCTATTACGGCCACGCCGCCGGACACAACATAGGAGTTGCTGAGTTCCCTCACAAAGATCTGCGTGCCGTCCTGGCCGGGAATGGTAATGGTGTGTGCGGCTAAATCGTTGACGATGGAGGCAGCTACGGTAGGCTGCATTAGAAGCCTCGCCTGCTCCTGCTTTTTTTGCCACTGCGCTACGATTGCAAAAAGGAACAGGCCTACCACAGCAGCGACGCAGACGATCATCGTGATGCGGAACAGCCTGCGGCGGCTCAAGCGCCTGGGGGAAGGCCGCAAGGCCGTGTAGATCCGGGATTGGGAAACATCATCCGACAGCGTATCGCTCCAAAGCGGCTCATATGCCTGGGAGTCATTGAAGCCGTCGTATACCGACTGGGGCGGCGCATCACTGCCCGATGGGGGGACCCACTGGCTTGTAGTTTGCGTGCCGGGGAAGAAGCCTTCCTCGTCTTCTTTGTCCGCCTCCTTGCCTAAAACGCGGGGGAAGCTGCCTGAATAGGCGGGAATGGCGCCTTCCTTGATTTCGCCATCCTCGATAAGCTCTGGGGGCATGGGCCTAAGTGTGGTCTTGGGGTCATCCTTCAGGCGGAAGATGGTTTCCCTTGTAGTATTGGTCTTCACCGTCATGCTGGAAGGAGCATAGCCCCGAAGGCTGCTCTCCTCCCGCAGTTTTCGCTGGTGCTTTTCGCCCCTTGCCTTGCGGGCTTTCAGGTCCGCCATTTCTTTGGCCAGGTCTTCCCGCTGATCGCTTTGAGCCTGGGCCTTTCCGTTCTCATCAACGCGGATGTACACCTTGGCTGGGGCGGTCTCATTTAGTTCATGCTGCCAATCCGGGCCCTGGGCTTTTACATAATCGGGCTGGGTGGGCAAAGGCTCGCCGCACTGAAAACAGCGTGGCAGCGAAGCCTTATTCCAATGGCCGCAATGGGGACACTTCATCGGGGATCCTCCTATCCGTAGGGTCAACATACTATCATTCTAAGGCCAGGGCAGGTAATCCTTTTTCTTGGGGCCGGACAAGCTGGATTTTTTGACGCCGGTATGATAAAATGAAATACCCATACAGGATAACGAAACAGGATGGCAAAAATCATGCGCAAATTTGGGGAGAAATACGGGAATCAGATCAAACCGGCTCTTTTAATGATTTTGGATGCCGTTTTGATCAACGCGTCCATGATCCTTGCCCTTCAGCTGCGTTTTGATATGCAGCCGGAGGCGTGGGATCATATCCACAAATTTTGGAATATCGCCCCGATCATGACTGTTTTGACAATCGGCAGTTTTCTGGTTGTGCGCCTGTATAAAAGCATTTGGCGTTACGCCAGCGTGGACGCCTTTTTTCAGATCGCCCTGGGAACATTGCTTGGCTCCCTGATGACCTATCTCTTTTCGCTTGTCGCTTACACCATTTCACCCGATCCCAACCTGTTTTTGATGCCCCGAACGGTGTATCTGATCGACTGGCTGGTTCTGCTCTTGCTGGTAGGCGCCTCCCGTCTGAGCATGCGCCTTGCGGGCCAATGGGAGCGGACCGGGCTGCCTTTTTTCGGCAGCAGAAAAGGATTAAGAGTCATGGTGATAGGCGCAGGCTGGGCCGGAGCATCCGTGATCCGTGACCTGCAATCCGGGCGTTACGGTCAAAGCCGGGCTATCCTGGCCCTGGACGATGATCAAACCAAAAAGGGCACGCAAATCAACCGTGTCCCGGTCTACCTGGGTACGCAGAATGTGGAAAAATTCGCAAAGCAGTTTGAGATCGATGAGATCATCATCGCGATTGACACGCCCAAGGGTTCCTTAAAAGACTTGATGGAGCAGTGCATGGCCACCCGCTGCCGGATGAAAATGGTGACTGCCTTAAGGGATGTGGGCGGCGGGCAGGATAAAGTGACCCCTGTCCGGGATGTGAACATCGCAGACCTGCTGGGCCGCACCGAGCAGCATCTGGATATGACGGAAACCAAGGAGTTTTTTCAGGGGAAATCCGTTCTTGTCACCGGCGGCGGCGGGTCCATCGGCTCGGAGCTTTGCCGGCAGATCATGCGTTTTGCGCCAAGGAAGCTCACCATCTATGACATCAGCGAAAATTACATGCACGACCTGTATTTTGAGCTGCAGGAGACATTCGGCCCGCTGGTCAAGAACACGGTGGAGCTCTGCGTTGGCTCCATTCAAGATAGAAGCCGGCTGGACACAGTGTTTGACGCAGTGAGGCCCGAGATCGTGATCCACGCTGCGGCCCACAAGCATGTGCCTCTCATGGAGGAATGCCCCGAGCAGGCGGTCAAGAATAATGTTTTCGGCACATTCCATACGGCCCAGTGCGCAATTGCCCACGGCGTCAAACGGTTCGTTTTGATCTCCACCGATAAGGCTGTAAATCCCACCAATGTGATGGGGGCCACCAAACGGGCCGCGGAAATGGTCATTGAGGCGCTGCAGGCCCAAGGCAAGACGGAGTTCACTGCCGTGCGCTTTGGGAATGTGCTTGGCTCCCACGGCAGCGTGGTGCCCAAGTTTGAGCGGCAGATCCGCCTGGGAGGGCCTGTGACGCTGACGCACCCGGACATCATCCGCTATTTCATGACAATCCCGGAAGCGGCCGGCCTGGTGTTGCAGGCTGCTTCCATGGCCAGGGGCGGAGAACTGTTCGTGCTGGATATGGGGGAGCCGGTGAAGATCCGGGAGCTGGCTCAGCGGATGATCCAGCTGTATGCCGATCCTTCCGGACCGCCGGTGGAGATAAGCTATGTGGGCCTTCGTCCCGGCGAAAAGCTTTATGAGGAGCTTTTGCGGGATGATGAGAACATCACCCGCACCAGCAGGGAGAAGATATTCATCGCCAAGCCCGAGGAGTTTTCCTGGGAAGCGGTGCAGGACATGCTGGACAAGCTGGACCTTTGCTTGAGTGCCAAGGGGGACATGCGCTCCTGCCTGCATGAACTGATCCCATCCTACCTGGACGCGGACGAGGTCAACGATGCCGCCCAGGCAAGAGTAAAGCAGCAGGAAACACAGGACGTGGCTGCATCGGCATAAAAAGAAAAGGGACTGTTTTTACAGGTATTTACTAGTAAAAGGGTGCGTCCGAAGGTCCAGGGCGATCGGAAAGCCCTGGTCGTGCCCGCAGGCACGAAATCCTTTCTTCTTCCGTCATGGATTATACAATACATGCCAAGATGATAGCCCGTTTTCCGCTTACTCTATCACATAATCCGCGCTTGCGGAATTCTCCCGTATCTTGTGCATGTGCGCCTGCACCGGCACATGAACCGGATGCGTGCGGTACCTTTCCAGCGATTCCATAGAATCAAACACTGTATTTAAGCAAATATCGCAGGAACGGTCACTATGGACGGCGTCGGCAGATACTTCCAGTGAAATCATCCCTTCGATCTTTCCCGTCATGGAGCGAAGCTTCATAACCGCTTCCTCGATGACTGCCGGGGACTTGTCCTTCAGCCAGAACAGAACAATGTGACGTACCATACTTTTTTTCTCCTGTCGTAAAATTTCCTTTTCTATAACGGCCTGCCGCATTGACACCCGCAGGATTGCTACATTATAATGCAATCTGGACCTGATGGCAATCAGCTTATTGACGATATAGAAACGGGGAATCTTTATGACGCAGGAACAGGGCTTGCAAAGGGCAGTGGAGGAACTGCTCTTTTTTTCCGTGAAGAAAGGGCTTATTGAAAAGGAAGATATTTCTTTCTCCCGCAACCTGCTGCTGGATGTGCTTAAGCTTGACGCGCCGGGGGCACCGGTCACGGCCATGGACGTGCCGGAGACAGCAACGCCTTTTTTAGAAGAACTTGCGGATGCTGCCGTGGCATGGGGCCTTCTGGATGACACCTCCACCGACCGGGAGCTTTTCACGGCCCGGCTAATGGGATGCGTGACACCCGCCCCCAAGGCGGTGCGGGAAGAATTCCAAAAACGTCGGGAAGAGAATGGCCCGCAAGCTGCCACTGCTTGGTTTTATCAGCTTTGCCGGGACTGCGATTATATACGTGTGGACCAGATCGCAAAGAATATCCGCTATTTTTCAAACACTGCCAGCGGGGAACTGGAGATCACTATCAACCTCTCCAAGCCAGAAAAGGACCCCAGGGAGATCGCAAAACTGAAAAACGCTCCCCAAAGCGGCTATCCCAAATGCATGCTTTGCGTAGAGAATCCCGGTTATGCGGGGCGGCTGAACTTCCCCGCCAGGCAAAACCACCGTATCGTGCCTTTGGCGCTTCATGGGGACAGATGGTATCTGCAGTATTCTCCCTACCTGTATTACCCGGAGCACTGCATCGTCCTCAACGGGCAGCATGTGCCCATGGCCCTTTCCCGGGGCAGCTTTGAGCGGCTGTTTGATTTTGCGGACCAGTTTCCCCATTACTTCATCGGCTCCAACGCCGACCTGCCCATCGTGGGGGGCTCCATCCTGAACCATGACCATTTCCAGGGCGGTAACTATGTGTTCCCCATGGAGCGTGTCCGTGACGTGTGCGCCCTCACAGCGCCTGATGGCATCCGCGCCGCGGTGATGGATTGGCCCATGTCCGCCGTTTCCCTTCGTGGGTCGGACCGGGAGGCCCTTATTTCCCTGGCGGTAAAGGTGCTTGATGCATGGCGGGAGTACAGCGACCCCATGCGCAATATCCTGGCCCTAACTACCGAACCCCACAACACAGTTACGCCCATCCTGCGCCGGGAGGGAGAAGGCTACCGGCTGATGTTGGTGCTGCGCAACAATCGCACAACGCCTGAGCATCCCCTGGGGCTGTTCCACCCTCACGCTCCGCTGCACCCCGTCAAAAAGGAGAATATCGGGCTCATTGAAGTCATGGGGCTGTTTATCCTCCCAGGTCGGCTGAAAGAGGAGCTACGGCTCCTGGAAGGGTATCTCACCGGAGAAAAGCCGCTGGTGCGGCCCTCGGAGGATGATCCTGCCTGCAAGCACTTTAATTGGCTCACGGAGCTTGTCCACAAGACGGGAACCGCCCTTGCTCCGGAAGCCGCCCAGCAAGCCCTGCGCGATGCCGTAGGGGACATCTGCTGCCAGGTGTTAAAAGACTCCGGCGTGTTCAAACAAACCGAGGACGGCCTTGCTGGCATGCTTTCCTTCCTGGAAACCGTGGGTTTGAAAAGGGCACAGGGCTGATCTGGAGCCAACGCAGCTATCCTTCCAAGCCCTCGTAAAAGCCCCTCCCCCAAATGCCTCCCTTGTTATTCTTCGCACCGTTCGCTTCGCGCCCGGTGTTCCGCAGTTCCGCTTCGCTCCACTGCTCCAGGCTCGCTTGCGCTCGCCCTACGAAACGGGAGGGGGACCACGAAGTGGTGGAGGGATTCCGAAACAGAAATTGGATTCCAAAGGAATATTGCCAAGCGTCAGAGAATTGCTCTATTGGGCTTCCCACGCTTGACGCAGCAAGCCCAAAACGTATAATTGAAATCACAGATACCTTTTGACTGGTTCTTGAAAGCTTTACAGGAGGACTTTATGCCAAAAAAGCCCGTTTTGTCCCGCGCACCCCTTTTAGATGCGCATTTTGCTCCCCTGCCGCTGAAGGCCGTTACTCCCCGGGGCCAGCTTGCAAAGCGGCTAAAGGATGCCACCCATTGGCTCAGCGGCCTTGACTGGGAGGACGAGCAGCTTAATGGTCTGGCTGCCCTTGCCATCCTCACGGGCGATACGCCTCTTTTGGATCAGGTAAAAGCGCGGGTGGAGCGGCTGCTGGCGACCCAGCGGGCGGATGGCGCGTTTGACCCGGAAAAGGGCCTGGCAACTCATGCAGGGCTTCTCCGGGGCATGACCGTCTGGTACGAGGCCACGGCGGATAAGCGGGTGCTCGTTTATCTTTTAAGGCAGCTGCAATACGTGTTCCGCCAGGCAGACAAGCTGTTTGCTGAACTTTCAGACGCGGCGCTGACAGGGGAGTATGCATACGC
>JAEWAH010000160.1 GCA_023391725.1 Bacillota bacterium
CCGGCCGGAAAGGCTCATGCCCATATAGCGGCCCATGCCGAAAAGTTCTTCCGGGGGGACCTCACGTATTTTCCTGTCCAGCTCACCGATGCGCCGGGCGCAGGAGAGAATCAAGCCGATGGCGATCTCTGCGGTGGGGATGGCAGTGCTGTCCGGGCAGTTGGTCACGGGGATCCCGCGTTTGGTGGCCGCTGCCACGTCGATCTTCTCATATCCCGCGCCATAATTGCTGATGATTTTAAGGTTAGACGCGGCGCCTATCATTTCGGCTGTCACCGCTCCGCAGGCCAGTATCGCGTCCGTATCAGAAAGCAGGGAAAGCATTTCATCCCTGGGAAAGGTTTGCCACTTTGGCGGCTGGGATACCCGGTGTCCCTCAAGAATTACAAGGGCCTCGTCAGGGATGCCGTGGGTCACAAGGATATGGGCCATTGTGCATGCGTCTCCTTTGCCTGTACTTCCGCCATTATAACAGCATCGATCATCTTGGGCAAGGCGACCTTATCGTTTAGGGCTTGCCAGGGCATACTGCCGCAAGAGGTGAAGTATATGCAGGCCCAGCCCATCTGGCTGACGAAAGAGGACATACTCTATCCACCTTTGCGCGGCAGGCAGCAGGCGGACGTTGTAGTAGTGGGCGGCGGGCTTTGCGGGCTTCATACCGCGTACATGCTGGCCAAAGCGGGACTTCGCGTGGTGCTGCTGGAGGCGGACCGCCTGGGAAAGGGCGCTTCCTTCCTGACAACTGCCAAGGTAACGGTCCAGCATGGGCTCATCTACAGCAGCCTTACTGCCCGCTGGGGCCAAGAGGTGGCTCAAGGATATGCTTTGAGCCAACAAAAGGCGCTTAATGCCATGGATTCCCTTGTCAGGGAACTTGATATCCCCTGCTCCTGGACCTGGCAGGAGGATTCCCTGGTGGCCGTGACACCCAAGGAAGAAGCCCTCCTTCAAAAGGAGGCGGAGGCGGCCAGGGCAGCCGGGCTTATCGTTTCGCTCAAGCCCGAATCGGGCTGCCCCTTCCCCGTGCGAAGCGAGCTGACCATCTCTTCCCAGGCCATGTTTGATCCCGTAGCCTATTTATCTTCCTTGGCGGAAGCCTTTTGCGCTTTGGGAGGGCGCATCTATGAACACAGCAGGGTCGATGCAATGGATACGGAAAGCGCGTCCACGAAATCAGGCTCCATTCGAGCCCCTTTTATGGTGATTGCCACCCATGCCCCCATTATCAATTTCCCTGGCTGGTATTTTTTGAGGGCCGCACAGCGGCGCAGCCATGTGGTGGCGCTGGAGGAAGCCCCCGCTTTTCAGGGGATGTACCAGCATATTGCCCCCGGCGGCTTTTCCCTGCGCAACCATGGCGCCCTAACGCTTCTGGAAGGCTTTCAATACCGCTGCGGCACACAGGCGCGCATGCCCCACGGGGAGCAGCTGCTTCATAAGGCCGTGGAACTTTTTCCAGGCTCAAATCCGGTAGCCGCCTGGCACTCCCAGGACCTTTACAGCGCGGACGGGCTGCCCTTTATCGGCCCCTACAGCCGCAGGACGCCCAGTCTGTTCGTAGCCACAGGATTTGCCAAATGGGGAATGACAAACAGCATGGCCGCCGCTTTGGCGATCCGCGCCCGGATCCTGGGCGAGCCGCTGATGGAGTTTCAAATTTTTGACCCCGCCCGCAATTTTATGCGCAGCATTTTCCCCATATTGTCCTTAGAAGCGCGGATACTCGCCGCACGTCTTACGGGCTTTGCGCGCCATAGCGCGCCTCGGTGCTCCCACATGGGCTGCAAGCTCAAATATGTTCCCTCTACCGGAACCTGGGACTGTCCCTGCCACGGCTCGCGGTTTGATGGTATCGGGCGCATTGAAAACGGGCCGGCCGTTAAGCCCGCCCGTATCAGGAACAAGAACAGAATCTAGTCTGCAAGCTGTGACTGGTTTTATGACATGACACAGTTCTTACCCGCCCTTTTGGCTGCATACAGCCGCTCATCCACACGCATAAGGATCTCCTGTGCCTGCTCGCCGCCGCAGTGTTCCACTACCCCGAAGCTGCAAGTGACGCGCATGCCCTCCTGCCCCTCGAAACGGAGCCCAGCGATGGCATTGCATATTTCTCTGGCCGCATGTGTCGCGCGCGCAAGGGGGCAGTTGTCCATGAGGATCAGAAATTCCTCTCCGCCAAAGCGGCCCAGTTCGTCTGTGGAGCGGACCATCGCCTTGGCCAGGCGGGCTACCGCTTTTAAGGCCACGTCTCCCTGCAAGTGGCCATAGCGATCATTGACGTTTTTGAAATCGTCGATGTCAAACAGAATCACGCTCAGGGGCTTTTCGAACTTTTCCGCCATCATGATCCTGGCCTGCAGCGCATCGTCCAGGGTACGCCTGGAACTGATTCCGGTAGTAGAGTCCAGGGTGCTGATCTTTTCCAGCGCGGCTGTGGACTGATCAAGGATCAGCCTTTCGGTATCATAGGCATGGATAACGATGATCAGGAGGCCGCTCATGGCCAGGATGCCCATCAAAAGGCCGATGAACGTATTCAGTGCTTCTGCCCGCCTGGTTTCATAGGGAAGCACAAGCTCAGGGTGCAGATATTCTAATAGGATCAAGAGGCCGCAGACCACAACGAACAGGGACAGCATCCACACCCGTGCGCTCCCGTTCAAAAGCGCAACGATTGCAACGACCATCAGCAGCCCACAGTATAAAATTCCCCCATTCATCCCACCGTTCAGAAAAAAATTTACCGGGAGAAAAAGGAAAATAATAAACAAGAACGAAATATAAAAATAGATTCTGCTGTGTGTACGCATAAAAAGTCTCAGGAGGATCAAAAACACCACGCCAGAGGCTGCGGAGAAAATAACTGCTGCGGCAGGAGCACTGAGCATCAGGCCGCCGAGGGCCGAAAACGCAGCCATCAACGCCGCACAGGATGAAAAAACGACAGACAGCTGATAACGGAGTTTGTCCTGAGCGATGGAAAAATTTTTCCTTTTGCCCATTTTGAGGCAACCCCTTCCTACAGCTTTCACCCATATACGAATTTACAATAATTATACCTCCATCTGTGAATTTTTTTCAAGCATATGACGAAATATTTGCTATCGCTTGAAGAAATATGCTTTTTTTTACCGCAATTCCTTGCATATTTAATAGCTATCGTCTATAATACAACAAGGACTTTTGCAGTTAATTCCCATCGGTGACAGATATATGGAAATTTCTGATAGTTAGCAGGAGGGTCACCTTCATGTCTATGGACACATTCTCCGAACCAATCAAATCTCAAGAAGATGTATACCGCCAGTTGCTCATGCGTCTGACGGGTGTTTTTGCTGCGAATGTGCACCTGGCTCCAGACGGCTCTATCACTGAGATCCATATTCTGGGCAGCAGCCTTCGCCATCCAAAGCAGATCATGCGTGATGTGCAGTCGGCCCTCGCCTCCGCTTATGGGGTAATGGTGGATCACCGCGTCATCAGTATCGCCCAGCTTCGGCAGGATCCCGTCCAGTCCTCCGATGAGCAGATAGTGAGCACACCCATGGGCGAAGTCCGCCTGCGCAGCCATGAGGTATCCCAAAACGTGGTCGGTACCCAGTATACCGTAAAAGTCACGCTGACGAGGGACGACATTGAATATACCGGTCGCAGCACCTGCAGAAATTCCCCCATCCAGCGGCCCCGCGCGGTAGCAAACGCCGTGCTTCAGGCCGTACACAGTTTCCTTGGGATGGATGATGTTTTTCTCCTTTTGTCCGTGCAGTTTTCACAGCTTTCCAATATCAAAGTGGTGATCGTAGCGGTTGAATGCCTGAATGTGGAATCCTCCCCTGTGCTCATCGGGGCCGCGGAATGCGGCGGTGACGAGTCACAAGCAGTTGTACGCGCAACCCTGTCCGCCCTGAACCGGCGGCTAGCCTGGATGGCAGCCAATCCCAGTTGAAAGCAGGTCCGACCACGTCACAGCGCGCAGAATCTTAGCGAAGTGCATATAGCCTGCCCTATTAGCGTATGGCAGAGCCTTTAGAAGGAGGCTATATACCGTGAAGAAGGCCAAGATCGTCGTCGCGTTGATGTCCCTGGTTTCCCTGGTCCTGTCCAGCGGTGCTTTTCTGACCTGGAGGTAATTGCTCTGGACGTGGCGGACCTGTTTTCATATACGAGCGGCTTAATATTCCATTTTTCGGCGGCTTAATGGTTCTCCTCCCACGAATCGAACAATTGAGGTGATCCCTACGTCCAAGCGCGCAAGATTATATGCCGGTCTTATTATTTTTGCCGGATTATTGTTAATCCCGTATTCTTTTTACCTATACTTTAGTAATCTTGACTATGCCCATTTTTCCCTGGAAATGCAGCAGATTGCCTGCTTGATCATCCTGTGCGTGCTTTGCCGTTCCCTGCCAATTTACATAGGCGACGGGCGCCAGGCTTTGGATGTTTCCGTAATCAGTATCATGGCTGCTGTCCTCACCAAGGGGCCTTATGCCGCAGTCGTGGTTTATCTAGTAAGTTCCCTATTCACCATTGACTATGACAAAGAAACAAAGGGATACCATCACCTGTTCAACACGCCCTTGGTAAAGACCCTTTTCAACAACAGCAACTTGGCTGTTTCCATTGTCGCCGCAGGCCTGCTTTTTCAGCTGGCGGGTGGTGTTCCCGGATCGCTGGCCCTGCCGCAGGTACTTTGGCCCGCGCTGGTATTCTCCCTGTTCTCCTTCCTCATCAGCAGCCTTTTTCTGCACATTTTGTTTCTAGTGGACAAGCAGATTGCCTGGGATGACGCGGTGCAGACGATCCGTGGCCTTGCGCCCAACGTATTGTTTGCCATGCCCCTTGGGTTGCTTATTGCGCTTTTGTTCGTGATGCCCAATGGTCATTATCTGGCGATCCTGATGCTCTTCCCCTTGCTTCTGGCTCGGTACTCCTGGTCGCTGTACCTGGAATCCCAGGTGCAGCGCATGAAGTTGATCCACGCCTTCGTATCCGCCATGGAAGCAAAGGATACATATACTGAAGGCCATTCCCGCCGGGTGGAGAGCATTGCGGTAAAGATTGCCGGCGCGCTGAAACTGCCCAAGGAAAAAATCAAGGAGATCCAAATCGCGGCGCTGCTGCATGACATCGGCAAGATCGGCATCGAAGATGTGATCCTGCACAAGCCCGCCAAGCTGACCCCGGAGGAGCGCAAGCGCATTGAAGAGCATCCCGCTATCGGCGTGAGCATTGTGGAAAAGGTCGGCCTCTCGGAAGAGATCAAGGAAATGATCCGCCACCACCATGAAAGGTATGACGGCCAGGGGTATCCTGACCGTTTGGACCATCGTGACGTTTCTTTTGAGGCCTATATCCTTGGCGTGGCGGATGCCTTTGACGCCATGACCAGCGACCGGCCTTACAGGGCGGGCATGTCGGAAGAACAAGCCATGTCCATCCTGAAAGAAGAAAGCGGCAAGCAGTTCCATCCTGAAATCGTTAAGCTTTTTTTCGCCATCCAGCAGGAAGAGAAGGAGCGCAAACCCGACGCATGATCATTGCCTATTTCGCGTTGCTGGCCATTTTGGTGAGTTTCATCTGCGGTGGAAAGTTAAGGTACATGGCGGAGAATATGCTCCGCTGCATCTGGCTTCCGCCGCTGGCTTTTGCAATTGAGGCGCTTTGCCCGCTTTTGAGGGACCGCATCCCCATCCCCATCGCTCAGTGGCAATGGATGGCTGTCACGCTGGAATATATTTTGCTCTTTTTGTTTTGCTTCCTTAACTGGAAACGCAAGTCCGTCCGTATCATGCTGCTGGGTAGTTTCCTTAATTTTTTTGTCATCGCCTGGTATGGGTTCCGTATGCCTGTTGCGCCCATTGTATATGAGTTCCCTAACATGGCTCCCATGGTGG
>JAEWAH010000189.1 GCA_023391725.1 Bacillota bacterium
GAACTGAGCCAACTGACCCTTCGGGAATGCGCTATGCTGGCGGGTATCAACAGCAATCCCTACTACTATAATCCCCGCCGGAATTATTACCTGCGCACCGCCGAGGGCGTCGACTATCCCGGAATCACCAACAATCGTACCAATTATGTGCTTAGGTGCATGTATGAAAATGAGTTCATCACCCATGAGCAGTATCAGGAAGCTCTGAGCCCGGATACCGCGAAGGTGCTTCAAACCTCCCCTTCCGAAGGAGCGGGGATGTACAAGTATGCCCACTATGTGGAATATGCGGTCAAAGACGTGGTGAATACGTTCCTGAAGATGGAAGGCCTTCCCGACACCAGCGAAAACCGCTACGCCATGGAGAACAAGCTGCGCACTGGCGGCTATCGTGTGCGCCTGGCCATCGATACGCAGATACAGGAGACTGTGGAGCAAACGCTGGAAACATGGAAAAATTATCCCAGTCTGCGCGATCCCAAGGATAAGATCTACCGCGCCCGCAACGCTGATGGCACCTATACGGAGATCATCCAGCCTCAAGCCGCTGCGGTGGTGATGGATTACCGCACGGGCGAACTGAAAGCCATCGTGGGCGGCCGTAACCGACCCACCCAGCGCAAGACATTGAACCGCGCCGCCGACAACAAGATGCCGGTAGGTTCCGCCATCAAGCCCTTGGCGGTATATGCTCCGGCCATTGAGCTTGGCGCGTCCCCGGCCAGCGTGGTATACAATATGCCCTTGCCAATCGCCGGGTGGAAAGATGACAAGCAGAAGGATAGTTACCCTGACAACTACGGCGGCGGGGGATACAAGGGCCCGCAAACGCTGCGCGCGGCTATGAAGAGCAGCTACAACGTTTCAGCGGCTCAGACCATGATGACCATGGTGGGTGTGGACCGAGCGGTGGACTTCCTTTTGAAAGAGGGGGTCAGCCGGGATCATATCGATGCTACGCCCTTTGGCGTAACACTGGGCTCCAGCGGCATCAGTCCCATTGAAATGACCGTGGCCTACAGTGTGCTGGCCAATGGTGGGGTATACCAGTCGCCCATCTCCTTCCTGGGCATTTCCGACAGCAATGGCAAGGTGATCTACGACAGCCATGCAAATCAGACCCGCCGGCAGGTGTTCAAGCCTTCCACCGCCTGGATGGTAATAAATATGATGAAGGATGTTGTATCCGGCGGTACGGGCACCGGAGCGAAGATATCCGGCCAGACGGTGGCCGGGAAAACGGGTACCAACTCGAACCAGAAGGGCATTTGCTTTGCCGGGGTGACCGGCTGGTATGCAAGCTTTGTGTGGATCGGCCATGACAATTACAAGGCTCTTTCCTCCAAGTCCACAGGCAGTAACTCCGCTGCGCCCTTGTGGAAGGCGTATATGAGCAAGATCCACAAGGACAAGACCCTGCCCAACCGCGACATCATGGAGGGTGATCCCGGACAGTACGGCCTGGTGAAAGTCACCACCTGCGGCGTCAGCGGCCAGCTGGCTACCGCTGCCTGCCGCAACGACGTAATGGGCTATGGCACGGTAACAGATTATTGGGCAGTGGGCACCAAGCCCCTGACGGAATGCCAGATGCACAAGACCATGACCGTGTGCACCGAAAGCCAGAAGCTGGCCAACCAATATTGTCCCAGCGTCGCAAGCAAGGGTGTCATCGTGATCCCCAAGGGTCACCCGCTGTACAAGTACATTGGTACCAAGTACGCATCAACCCTGCAAAAATATCTGGGCGATTTCTCCACCCTGCGATACACCAATGATGCCAATGCCAATGCAGCCCTCAACAGCGGCATCACGTGCGACATCCATGGGCCGGGCACCATTAACAATAACGATAGCAATATTGTTAACAATACGCTGCTCCCGGATGCCAACCGTCTCTTGGGTCAGGCTCAGACGGTCCTGGGCCGGATTGAGCAGGGTACGGACGGCTACAACAACTTGCAAAACGCCATTTCTAACCTGCAGGGCCTGGTGAACCAGAGCAATCCCTCCTCCTCCAGCCTGGCACAGGCGATGAGCCTGCTTACCTCGGCAATGGCGGCGGCACAATAAATATATTTCGCAAAAAGCGGGTCAAGCGTGCGTGGAATGCTTGGCCCGCTTTTTGCGAGTTTTTACGCACGACTCACCTGTATACCTTGCGCTGCCCCTCGCTTCGCTAGGCCAGCGCAATGCATACGGCCGGTGAATCGTGTAAGGAATGTTTGCTCCGCAAACCCCCGCCCGGCTGGCGGAGCCAGCCGAGACGAATATAAACGAGGGGGCTGTGGCCCCCTCGTTGCTCCCCTATGGGTTTCATTGTATAGAGAGATGGCGCCCGAATGTTCCCAAAGGTTCCGGAACCCTGACGCCGCCAGAGGGCGAACGCAGTGAGCCTGGAGCAGTGGAGCGCAGCGAAACTGCGGAACACCGGCCTAGCGCAGCGACGGACGGTGCGAAGGGCCAGTGGCGGCATAAGGCAGGGTGGAGGAAGCCAGCGAAACAAGCAATGCAAGCGATAGCGCAGCAGTGCGCCGATTGAGCTGGCCGGACCGATCGGAAAGCCCTTTGGTCGCGCCCGAAGGCGCGAAACCTTATCCTTTCGCCTTGGGCGCGAACAGCATGGCCGCCAGGGTGCCGAACAGCACTGCGGCTGTGATGCCGCCGGAGGTGGCGGTTAGCCCGCCGGTGAAGGCCCCTATCAGGCCCACCTCCTGCACCGCATGCACCACGCCCTGGCTCAATGCGTATCCAAATCCGGTGAGCGGCACGGTGGCCCCGGCTCCCGCGAATTCTACCAAATATCCGTATAGCCCAACGGCGCTCAAAATCACCCCTGCCACGATGTAGGAAACAAGGATCCGGGCGGGGGTCATCTGCGTTTTCAAGACCAGCAACTCTCCGATGGCGCACAGTGCGCCGCCCACCAGAAAAACCTTCAAATACATGAGCATGGCGCTTTCCTCCTTTTTTTCGCCCTCATTTTGCCGCCGACTCTATGGCTATGGCGTGGGCGACCCCGGGGATGCTTTCCCCCTGCTGGTTGCTGGTGGGGCTCAAAAGCGCTCCCGTGGCCATAAACAGGATGCGTTTGAATTCACCGGAGGCCAGCTTGCTCAAAAGCAGGGTATTGAGGACACAGGCGGCGCAGCCGCAGCCGCTGCCACCGGCGTGAACATCCTGACTGTCGTCATATATTTGAAGCCCGCAGTCCATGTACTTTTCGGGGATCAAAGGAGTGCCCCTTTGCTTCATCAGTTCCAGCAGCGCGTCGTGCCCCACCTGCGCCAGGTCCCCGGATATGACATAATCATAATCCTTTGCGCTGCGGCCCGTATCCTCAAAGTGCGCGGCCAGCGTGGCGGCGGCGGCGGGGGCCATGGCCGCCCCCATATTGTTAGCGTCGCTGATGCCCATGTCCACAAGGCTGCCTATGGTGACATGGGTCACATGGGCAATGGGTTTCAATTTTTTGTTTGTGGAAAGCAGCGTGGCCCCGGCCCCGGTCACCGTCCACTGGGAGGTTGGGGTGCGTTGGCTGCCATACTCCAGAGGATAGCGGTACTGCCGCTCAGCGGTGCAAAAATGGCTGCTGGCGGCGCAGACTACCTGAGTGGCAAACTCACCGTCCACCAGCATCGCCCCCAACGCAAGGCTCTCAGCCATGGTGGAGCAAGCACCGTAAAGCCCTAAAAAAGGGATGGCGAGCTGACCGGCAGCCATGGCGGAGGCCATGATCTGATTCAACAGATCGCCGCCCAGCAGGTAGTCGATAGCCTTGGGGATGACCCCGGCCTTTTGAAGGCATGTCTGCACGGCAGAAAAAAAGAAGTGGCTCTCTGCCTTTTCCCAGCTTTCCTCACCGTATGTATCATCCTCAATAATCTGGTCAAAAAGGCTGCCCAGCGGTCCTTCCTTTTCTTTTTTTCCTGCCAGCGCCGCACCTGTAATGATGGGCGGGCGGGAGGGAAGAATGACCGTCTGCATACCAAGCCGTTTCCCCATGGGATATTTCCCCCTTACCAGCGAAAAATAAAGTACAGGATGCCCTCAATCACTGATGCGCTGATACCATATACCAGCACAGGTCCTGCAATGGTGAAAAGCCTGGCACCCAGGCCAAGTACCATGCCCTCCCGGCGGAATTCCATGGCGGGGGAGACCATGGCGTTGGCAAAGCCGGTGATGGGCACCAGCGTGCCGGCCCCGGCATATTTGGCCAGCTTGTCAAACAGCCCGATGCCGGTGAACAGCGCCGTCAAAAACACCAGTATGATGCTTGCAAAGGAGCTGGCGGCAGTGGCTGTGAGTCCCATGTATATTCTGCCGATATCAATGAACGCCTGGCCTAGCATGCAGATGAGCCCGCCGACCCAGAATGCCCTGAGCATGCCTTGGCCTACCTTGGACTTTGGGGAGATGCGGGAAATGAGCTGCTGATAGGCGTCCTGTTTTTGCTTCTGCCGAAGCGGGATGGGTTTTTGCTTGTCAAACATGGTCAGTCTCCTTTGAGGGCATTTTCCGGGGCCGGGCATGGATAGTTAAGGACATGGGCCGCATGCGGATCTCCCGGTCGCCTGCCCGGGGCACGGTTGTCAGCGTATAGGGGACAAAAGTGTTCCTGTTTTTTTCCATCATAGCGGGACCTGCCTTTTTGGGCGCTTCATGGGATTGGCGCGGCTGCCCACCGGCAGGATAATGGATCCATGCCGGAGAATGGAAAGGGAAACGTGGGGCAGCGTTGCGCGGGCCATATGGCGCGCCCTTTGCGCCTGTAGTATGCGCCGCAGTTCATGCTGTCATGTACAGGATAGGAATGGATTGTAAAAGATGGGGGAATGCAAGTGGAATTGCCTGCCGCACAGAAAATGTTTTTTTAAAAGGCCGCAGGCGGAAGCTACCTATCTTGTTTTTCGAAAAAATTTTTTTATATGCCGGACGTGACAGCTTCAGTCATCAAAACACAGATTTCCTTCGGCACGCGGCACAGATTTGGCTTCGTCTGGCATCCGCCTGTAAAGCGGTTGGGGGAGAAGGCGATCATGGTTTCCTTTCATCTGCCCTGGCCGCTTGATAGCCCAAGGTTGTTTGCCGGGGCAGAACCCAAACCCGGCAGGTTCACCTGCCACGTGGCCGTAACGCAGGAAGGCCAGGTGGATGAGGAACTTTTAGGCTGGATTGAAGAAGCCTATCAGTTTGCTTGCAGACTATGAGCTATTAGGGAAATTGAAAAAGGCTCCGCTTTAGGCGGAGCCTTTTGGTTTGATGTATTATGCGGATAAGGAGTTCTGGAATTGTGCGTTGTACAGCTGAGCATAGAAGCCGCCTTTTTCAAGCAGT
>JAEWAH010000252.1 GCA_023391725.1 Bacillota bacterium
GTTCGGTGGCTTCCTCCATGATGGTCAGATCCGCCGCGAAGTCCGTATCGAACACCTTGTCAAAGCCCAGGCGCTTGAGGGCAGAGACCATTTTCCCCGTGACGCGGGAACCGATCTCCATGCCGAATTCCTCACCCAAAGCAGCGCGGACTGCCGGGGCCGTCTGCACAACCACGTGCTTTTGGGGGTCGGCAATCAGCTTCCAGACCAAGTCAGTCTCATCCTTTTCCCGAAGCGCGCCTACCGGGCAGGCAGAGATGCACTGGCCGCAATTGATGCAGGCCATTTCACCCAGCTTCATGTTCCACGGGGGCTCGATAGACGTGTGGAAGCCCCTATTCACCGCGCCGATCACACCAACGTCCTGGGCTTTTGAGCAGGCAGCCACGCAGCGGCGGCAGAGGATGCACTTGTTGTTGTCACGGACGACGGAAGGCGAAACGTCGTCTACCGCGTAGACATTTTTCTTGCCTTCAAAACGGCTCCCATCCTCCACACCCAGCTCCAGGCAAAGCTTTTGCAATTCGCAGTTCTGGCTGCGCACGCAAGAGAGGCACTTCTTATCATGATTGCTCAAAAGCAATTCAAGATTGATCTTGCGGGCTTCCCGGACGGCTGGGGTATTTGTCTTTACCACCATATTGGGGGCAACAGGCAGCACGCAGGCCGCCTGCAATGATCTGGCGCCCGAATCCACCACACAGATGCGGCAGGCCCCGATCTCATTCAGACCCTTCAAATAGCATAGGGTGGGAATATTGATCTGCGCCTGTTTGGCGGCCTCCAGCACGGTGGTGCCGGCGGGAACTTCCACCTTTACGCCATCGATGGTCAGCGAAACAAGTTGTTCCATCTTTGTTTCCTCCTCGCCTTAAGCTTTCACGATGGCGCCGAAGCGACACTTTTCCATGCATGCGCCGCACTTTATACACTTGGCCGTATCGATCACATGCTGCTTGCGCACTTCGCCTGTGATGGCCCCCGACGGGCAAACCTTGGCGCACAGCGTACAACCGCGGCACTTGTCGGTAATGCTGAAGTTCAAAAGCGCCTTGCAGTGGTGGGCGGGGCAGCGCTTTTCCTTAATGTGGGCCTCATATTCGTCCCTAAAATACTTAAGCGTTGACAAGATGGGGTTGGGGGCTGTCTGGCCCAGGCCGCACAGTGCGGTGGCCTGGATGTTCTTGGCCAGCGTCTGCAGCTTGTCGATATCCTCCATCTCGCCCTTGCCTTCCACAATGCGCTCCAGGATCTCCAGCATGCGCCTGGTGCCAATGCGGCAGGGGGTGCACTTGCCGCAGCTTTCATCCACGGTAAAATCCAGGAAGAATCGAGCGATGTCCACCATGCAGTTGTCTTCATCCATCACGATCATGCCGCCGGAACCCATCATGGAGCCGATGGCCGTGAGGGTGTCGTACTCGATGGAGATATCCAGAAGTTCCGCCGGGATGCACCCGCCAGAGGGGCCGCCCGTCTGCGCGGCCTTGAACTTCTTGCCGCCGGGGATGCCGCCGCCAATGTCGTAGATGATCTCCCGAAGAGGCGTACCCATGGGCACCTCTACAAGGCCCGTATTGTTCACCTTACCGCCCAACGCAAAGACCTTGGTCCCCTTCGATTTTTCGGTACCGATAGAAGAAAACCATTCCGGCCCGTTCAGGATAATCTGAGGGATGTTGGCATACGTTTCCACGTTATTGAGCATGGTGGGCTTGTCAAACAGGCCCTTTACCGCCGGGAAGGGCGGCCTGGGCCGGGGCTCGCCGCGCTTGCCCTCGACGGAGGCCATCAAGGCCGTTTCCTCGCCGCACACAAAGGCGCCTGCGCCCAGGCGGACGTGGATGTTAAAGGAGAAGTCCGTATTGAAGATGTGATTGCCAAGCAGGCCATATTCCCTGGCCTGATCCACCGCGATAGCCAAGCGCTTGACCGCGATGGGATACTCCGCCCGGACGTAGATATAGCCTTCCGACGCGCCGATGGCATATCCCGCGAGGGCCATGGCCTCCAGCACGCTGTGGGGATCGCCTTCCAGCACGGAGCGGTCCATGAACGCGCCGGGATCGCCTTCGTCGGCGTTGCAGGCCACGTACTTCTGATCCGACTGGCTGTTATAGGCGAACTTCCATTTGAGCCCCGTCGGGAATCCCGCGCCGCCCCGGCCGCGCAGGCCGCTTTTCAGGACCACGTCGATGACTTCTTCACGGGTCATCTCCGTCAATACCTTGCCCAAAGCCTTATAGCCGTCAAAGGCGATATATTCATCGATATTTTCCGGATCGATGACGCCGCAGTTGCGCAGCGCGATGCGCTTTTGTTTCTTATAAAACCCGATTTGCTCCAGAGATTTGGCCACGCTGGATTCCTGGGCGTTATGATCCGTATAGACAAGATGCTGCACCCTGCGGCCCTTTAAAAGGTGCTCGGAGACGATCTCCTCCACGTCATCGGGCTTGACCCTGCTATAGAAGGTGCCCTCGGGATAGACGATGACCACCGGGCCAGCCTCGCACAGTCCGAAGCAGCCGGTGCGCACCAGCTTGACCTCTTTTTCAAGGCCATGCTCTTTCAGTTTTTCTTCAAACTGCTTGATCAATTCGCCGGAACCGGAGGCTGTGCAGCCGGTCCCGCCGCAGACAAGCACGTGGGCGCGATAAAGCTCCATGTCCGTTTTCCTCCTTCACCGGCTATTTTGATTCTTCTTCCGCGGCGCCGATGGTGAAGCTTTCCACCGGGCAGCCATTGACGATATGCTCGGCCACGATGCGGCCCACCATTTCCGGCTTTACTTTCACATACGTCACCTTTTCCTGGCCAGGGACGATCACATCCACCATGGGTTCCAGCCGGCACATGCCGATGCACCCGGTCTGGGAAACGGTAACGTTTTGAAGATTCCTGCGCGCTAGCTCTTCCACAAAGCCAAGGAGCACAGGCCGCGCTCCGGCGGCAATGCCGCAGGTAGCCATGCCCACCACCACGCGCACGGCGTCCTTGTCCGCCTTGCGAAGCATAACTTTATCCAGCGTCCGCTGCCGGATGGCTTCCAGTTCAGCGATGGATTTCATATCGTATCCCTCCAAAGATCGGTTGGGTCTCTTCCCGCAAGGATCTTCCGATCCAGCTCAGGACCTCCGGTTCATTCAGCGAAAGGCCCATTAATGCTTCCCGGATAACCCGGGTATCCAGGGATGCTTCTCCTGCCGGCGCAGTAAGATGGAATGTAAACTCCGGTCCATCAGGACAGGCAAGAATCAGCGCCAGCAGCGTTTCCACGATATTCCCCACGGGAAGACAGTCGATGTGATCCGTATAAAAGATGGCGGTAACAGTAGTGCCTTTGCCGGGAGTGCTATTTATCTGCACGCTGCCCCCGGTCCTTTGAGCGTTCTCCGTCAAAAGCGCCAGGCCCAGCCCGACTTTCCGCTCCGTCCTGGTGGTGGCAAAAGGGTTTTGGACCCTTTCAAGCAGTTCCGGGTCCATGCCTACCCCGTCGTCCTCCACAGTCATCGTCAAAATATCTTTGCTGTTCAGCTCCATGCGGATGTTCACCAGTTTTGCCTTCGCCCGGATGCTGTTTTGAACGATATCCATCAGGTGCAGCGACAGGTCGCGCATAGGCTACTCCCTGTATTTGGCCAGGATGCCGGGGATATCGTCGGGAGTCAGCCGCCCATAGACCTCGTCGTCGATCATCATCACCGGCGCCAAGCCGCAGGCGCCAAGGCAGCGGGTGGCCTGCAAAGTGAATTTGTTGTCCGGCGTTGTCTTACCCACCGGAATCTTCAGTTCCTCCACCAATTTGTCCAGGATCTTTTGGGCTCCCTTTACATAACAGGCGGTGCCCAGACATACGCCGATCAGATGCTGTCCCCTGGGTTCCAGGGAAAACTGTGAATAGAACGTGGCCACGCCATATACATCGCTGAGGGTTGTTCCAAGACCATCCGCGATGATCTCCTGCACATCCAGGGGGACAAAACCAAAAATTTCCTGCGCTTCCTGCAAAACAGGCATCAGCGCTCCCTTTTCTCCCCGGTGCGCCTCAATGGCCTGCTTGAGCTTTTCATACTTTTCCGCGACTTCAGGCATGTGGGCTGCGACCTCCTCTTCTCTTTGCGCAAGTCAGCGCGGCGACCTCGCACCGCACTTGTAGATATTTTAACATACTTCTCTCAGAAATGCATCACATTTTGATAAAAAATTATCGAAATAAAAAAAGTTCATGGAAATTCCATAAACTGTATGGGATGAGCACTATCTATTCTTTACACCAAAGCGTTCAATGATACCCCAATGCGTTCAAAATGCCGGATGCGGACAGCGTTTTCACATCCAAAGAAAAGGTGGGTTCCAGTATATCCCCCAGGCTGTGGGCGTCGGAGGAGCGCAGAATCACCTTCCCGCGCAGGATATCGGTATCGATATGCTGATGGGGTGATACTTCCAGCGCCGGAAAATCGATATCTTCGGGGAGGAACCCCAGATTTATAAGCAGTCCGTTGGCGCCCCTATTGAGATGGGCGGGCACGGCCAGCCCGCCAAGCCGCTTAACTTCTTCTACTGCCTTACGAAGAGGCACGTCCGTAGCGGCGATAAGCATGCGCTCCTCTTCCCCGATCCGCTCATCCCGCTCATCCATCACCGCCTGTTCCCCGAAGATACGGGGCACGTTGGGCGCTTTGGGCAAATGCGAAGAAAAAAAATCCCCCGCCATAATTGCTTGCTCCAGCGCAGGGAAATAGGCCAGCAGATGCACTTCTTCCCGGGTGGCGATCTCCAGGCCGGGCAGCAGAACAATGCCGTTGGCATTGGCCGCATGCTGCGCCGCGTGAAGGTTCCGGGCTGAGTTGTGATCGGTAATTCCGATGGCCTGCAGTCCCTTCAGTTTCGCCATGGCGCAGATATTCCCGGGGGTCATATCCATATCGGCACAGGGCGAAAGGCACGAATGGATATGCAAATCAGCAAAAATTTTCATATACTATCATCATCCGCCGGAAGGATGCCGGCATCCGTCATCAACCCACAAAGCTGATAAGCCGTTTGGGGAGAGCGAAATACCGGGATACCCTCGCTTTGGGCCTTCTCAAGGGCCTCCTCCTCCAGGTTCAGTCCCTCCGGTAGGATCACGCAGGAAAGCTCCATCAGGACCGCCACGGCAATCACGTTGATATGGGTCTGCACGGTGACCCACGCCATCCCCTTATGCCCATGGGCCATAACCCAACTTAGCAGGTCGCATACATAGCCGCAGGTGACTTCAGCATTAAGGGAAACGTCCGGCGTTATATTCTCCGCTTTCAATACCGTTTGAAGCTGCGCAGCTGTCATAAACACACCTCTTTTACTTCTTGTGGTCTTGGGCGAGATCCACCATCTGCTGGGCCATGACCTTCAATTGTTCCTTCAGCTTGTGCACACAGTCCAATTCACGGGCATACCCACGGACCACGTCCTCCGCCAAAGCGCGGCAGGTAGGCGCGCCGCAGGAACCGCAGTCAAACCCCGGAAGATTCTTTACGATTTCCTCAATGCGCTCCATCTTGTGCATCGCCTCGGCCATATCCTCATCCAGCTGCATGACGC
>JAEWAH010000275.1 GCA_023391725.1 Bacillota bacterium
GATCAAAAGTACCGCCACCGGGATACGGCTGCGCACGCACAGGGGCCATACAGCTTCCAACCAGGCGCTGATGGCCCGGCGATTGCCCATTTGCGTCAGCTCGTCCCAGGCCGTCATCCGCTCCAGCTTGAGTGCAAGCTCCTCCGCTTCCCAACGCGACGCGTCCCGCTCAGTTTCCAGGATAAACATCCGAGCCAGCTGACCAAACCGGAGCCGTGAGAGAAGATACCCCGCCAGCGCCGCGATCAGGCCATAGACTGCAAAAACCGGGCTCCCGGCCAACAGCAGGATGCCTATCAAATACGCGCCGAAGCAGGCAAGGCTCAAGACCCCTGTCATGTTCATCAGCGCCCCCAGCAGCATAAGGGGGGCAAACAGCAAAGATCCGGGCGCCAGCTGCGCGCTAAGAAGCATCAGGGAAAGATCCGCCACCGTGTAGTAGACGGCGAACGCGATCTGGCAGGCCCACAGCGCCATCACAGGCATTGCGGACTTTGCCTGGCGGTAAAAGAACAGGCTGAACACGACGAGGCCGGTCAACAGGAGCAGCACGAACCAGAACATGAGCGGGTCCTTCATGATGGGCAAGCCCCTTAAAAGGAACACCGCGGCGGCCTGCAAAAGCGCGCCCAGGATCGCAAGCAAGGAAAGGCTCCGGGAGTTTTTCAGGACCAGCTTTTCGAAAAAAGCCTCTTCCTGCCCCTTCCCCGCAGGCGAAAGTTCCCCGGTAATAAAGCGGCGCAAGGCGTCCTTCCCCATTTTCATTCGTACCGCCCCCTATTTTGGGTCGCTGAAGTAGGATCTATCACATTATTTTAAACTGTACGTTTTAGCCTCCGCCACAAAAGAAGCGCAACGGCCGTAAGGCCCGCCATGGCCAGAGACATAATGGTATACTCCCGAAGCAAATTGTTGCTGGTATCGATATCGAATTCCTTCAGTACCCCCACAACGATGCAGGCGATGGCCACGACCCAGGCAGCTATATGCCGCCAGTTGAAGCCTTCCCGCTTGATCAGGCGGACGCTGAACACGACAATTGCTGCCACCGGCAGCAGGATGCTTGCAATTTGGGAAAAGCGGACAAATCCCCACAAAAGATGCCCGTCGTCCCGCAAGCTTTCCATGACCACCTGGACAGAGCCATACAGCGCGCCGAAGACCAGCGCTAGATCCCCCGGTTTGGCCGTCTGCCTTGCTTTTCCGCTGAAGAACAGGCACAGCATCACAGCAAAGATCAAAAGGGCAGCCAGCGCCTCATAACGGAAGACCGCATAGAAGACATCGTCACTCCAGGCATCCCGGATGCCGAAAAAAACATTCTCACGCAGAGTCTCGACGCCGACGCTCCGGCCGCGCCCCAGGATGGTATACGTTTCCCCCAGCCGTTCGATGGCGATAAACAACCCCGCCGGGACCGCCAGCACGTCCATCAGTTCCCCAGGGCGGGCCTTTTTAATCCACGCCGCCATGAGGGCCGCCAGGCTGATCCCCAGCAGCGCGCCCACCATGGAAAAGCCGCCATCCCAAAAGTACAGCATGGCAATAGGCTGGCCGATAGTCTCCTGAAAATAGCCCAGGCTCACCAGGCAATAAACGAGCCTGGCAAAAAGCAGTCCCAACGGAACGGCAAGCACCCCGGTGAACAGCACTGTGCTTTCGGGGAGCTTTTTCTTTTTGCCAAGCCATGCGGCCAGAATGATCCAGGCAGCCGCGCCGATAGCCAAGGCTAAGCCGTACATATACACCGTCAGCTGAAAAGACTGCGCATCCTCAAACATGCCGCTTCTCCTTTGTGCAAAAGGGATCGAGACAGATCACTGCCAGGAAGCCGGGTCCACCGCGGAGGCAAAATAGATGATATCGCTGACGGACCGCTCGGAATTTTCCGTTTTGCGGCTGTAGAACGCGTCATGGAAGACCAAGGTGGCGGAGTTGCCGCCGTCCAGGTTGAACGCCTGAATGCAGCCCTGGTCGAACATGAACTTGGCCAATCCCTCCACGGTGACACCGGCAGAAACGTCGCTGCGCCCGTCCACCACCACCAGCACGTATTCCAGGGGGCCCACCTGTCCAATGGCCGCCCGGGGCTCGGGCCTGCGGATGTTGAACTGATAAGGTTCCGGCATGGGTTGAAGTACGCCGTCTATCACCAGCGCAGGGCCGAAGGTAAACGCCTGCATGATGGGGTTTTCCGTGTCTTTGATGAGGGTTGTGAGCTTTTCAGGATCGCTCTTCACCAGCACGTGGAAATCACCGTGGCTGTCAATGACCAGCATGTCCATTGATTTGGAAGGACGCTTGCGGTAAGTTTCCCCCTGCCTTGTGATGTACCCGCCCTCCCGGTTGGTGTAGTAGTCGCCGTTGATGGCCACCACCGCCAGATTGTTTCTGGCCATAGTAGAAATCTTGTTTGTTTTTTTGGTGCCGTAAGGCCCCGCCAGGGCGGTGCGCAACTGGGAAGGATCGGCGATTTTTACATGGGCAACATGGAACATGGAGTCCCCCACCTCGAGGCTTTCCATGGTAACGGTGATGCTCTCGTCCTGATAGCCGTTCTCCGTATAGCCCGCGGGGTTGGGCTGCATGCCTGTGGAATCATCCATGGGAAGCTTGGCCGGTTCTGCCGCGGCCGCGCCGCCGCTGGAGCTTACTGAAAGCTGCGTTCCTGAATCAGCAGGCTGCTGCTCATCAGAAGGAACTTCTTCATCAAAAAGTCCTTCATCATCCTCGAAGAACAGGGGCGCGTTGTCCATATAGGTTTTTTGGGCTGATGCAAGGATCGCCCCCGACGGGACGACAAAGGGCAGCGCCGCCAGCATGACAACAAGCAGCACAGCGCATGTGACCGTACCCGCGTTCCGTTTTTTATCCATCGTTCATCACTCCTGTTTCCCGGCATCCTGCCAGGTTGATTCAGGCACCGCCGAGGCAAAATAGATGATATCCGAGATGTTGCGCTCCGACTCGCCCGAGATGTTGTTGTAGCATTTCCCGCCGAACACCATGGTGGCCGAGCCGCCCCCGTCCAGGTTGAAGGCCTCCTGACAGCCCAGCTCCCCCATGAACTTCGCCAGCATCTTGATGGTAATGCCCCGGGAGTAACCTTCCTGGCGGCCATCCACCACCACCAGCACGTATTGAAGGGGCCCCATCTGCCCGATAGCCACCCGGGGCGCCCGGTCCTGGGGGGCAAACCCGTAGCTGTTGTAAATGGTCTGCACCTCGCCCCCCATCACAAGCGCGGGGCCAAAAGTGAAAGCGTTAAGCGGCGTATGTTCCTTTAAAAAGGCGGTGAGTTCTTTTTTGTTGGATTTCTTGAAGATGTTGAAATTCCCCGCTTCGTCGATTACCAGCAGATCCAGCTTTGTGTTCGGCGTCTTGCGCAGGACTTCCCCCTGCCTGACCACGTAGCCCCCGCTGCGGTATTGGAAGTAGTCCCCGTTGATGGCGATCACCGCGTTATTTTGAGCCGCCATCTGAGTGGGCTTTAAGGTCTTCTTCGTGCCATAGGGCCCGGCCAGGGCCGTGCGCAGCTGGGAGGCGTCGGCAATATCCACCCAGGCGATATGGTACATGGAATCGTCTATTTTACGGCTTTCCACCTTGACAGAGATGCTCTCGTCCTCATAGGCCGTTTCCGACACATACCCGGCGGGGTTGGGCACGGGGCCTGTGGAACCATCTACGGGAAGGGCGGCCCCTTCCACTTCACCCATGGCAGTCAGGCCCATGGACAAAAGCAACACACATAAGAGCCACGCGGCTGCTTTCTTCATCCCAAATGTACTTCCTGCTCCTTGTATTGGGGATGCTTGCGGAATACCCAGCGCTGCTGGACCCGATAGTTGGCGAAGAACAGCAGCGTATCGCAGAGGATCTTGGCCAGCTTGTCACTAAGGCCTAGGTACAGGTGAAGGGATGTAACCCCGCCCCAGGAGACGCCCCACACCACGACGCACAGAATGACGTAGCGCAAAAATGCGTCCGAATATGTATGCCGCGCGCTGCGGGTATGGAAAACAAAATTCTTGTTCACAAGGAAGTTGAACCCGGAGGAGATCAGCCGCGCCGCGCCCGTGGCGATGGCTAATCGCGCCGCATGATTCAGCGTGCTTGTCCTAAGAAGGTCCATCAAAAAGAAGCTGATGCCAAGGTCTAGGGCCGTAGCCAGGAAAGACGAGGACATAAACCGGAAGAAGTTCTTGAAGATCACCCGGTAAATGCGAAGGCTGTCTTTTAAAGGATGAAAGTGGGTGCCCCTGTTTTGATTCTCGTACACCGTCTCGATAGGCACAGCCTTCATGGGAAGGTTGTCCCTGGCGCAGGAGATGAGCATGTTCATTTCATACTCGAAACGGTGGCCCTCCACATGGGTCATGTAGGAAAGATGCTGCGCGGAAAAGGCCCGCAGACCCGTTTGGGTATCGCTTAGCCAGCGGCCGTACAAAATCCAGAAAGTAAAGGAGGTAATGCGATTGCCGGCCCGGCTTTTCTTTGGCACATGGGCAAGAGAAAAATCCCTCGTGCCCAATAAAAGCCCCGTCTCCCCCGCCGCCAAAAGCTCTGCCAAGGCCCATACGTCCTTTACCGTATGCTGGCCATCGGCGTCAGCCGTGACAACGCCGGGGCAGTCTGGGCATTTTTCCTTCAGGTATACAAAGCCCGTTTTCAGCGCGTCGCCCTTTCCTTGGTTCTTGGGATGGTGCAAGACCGTGCAGCCCTGGATGCTTTGCAATTCCTCAAAGATGGGCTGGTAGGATGGCCCGGAGCCGTCATCCACCACCAACACGCGCAAAAAGCCCTTGTCCAGCAGGCTGCGGACATAGGGGACAAGTCTTTCATCCGGCTCAAGGGAAGGGATCAGCACCGCTACCTGACGCGGCTCCTTGATCATAGTCGCACCTGCTTTTCTTTGGTGTTAGTTAATTGACGATATATGTATCCAGGTAATCGGATAAAAGGGCGCTCCAGTCCTGGCCGGAAACTTTCTTCAACGTCTTTTCAAAGTCGGGCCGTGAGGCAATATGAAAGGCGTATTCCTTGTAATAGGCCCGGAGGAATTCCTCAAAAGTATCGCCCATGGCTGTTTGGAGAGCCACCATCAGCGATGCGCCCCGGCGGTAGACCACCAGGGAATATTCCGACATATCCCCAAAATAGTCAATGGGGCTGCCCGGCGTGACGCCTTGGGGAACGGACGCGCGCATAGCCGTCTCGAACCGGGAGTAGGCCAAGCTCTCCCTGGCGTCCGGGCCATAGTAATCCTGCGTGTAATCCAGCAGGGAGAACTCCGCCAGTGCCTCATCCTGCCAGGGCTGGTAATATTCGTCGGAGCCTACCACCGCGTACCACCACTGGTGGGCCACCTCATGGGCTGCGGCGAATTCCAAGCCCTGGGAATCCTGATTCACGTACAACGACCTTTGTAAGAGCACAAGGCCCGGGTATTCCATACCGCCGAAGGGGAAATCCACAGTCGTCAGGGCCAGGTGCTGATAGGGATATTCCCCGTACCGCTTTTCAAAGCTTTGGAGGGCCTGCTTCCCATATTTTAGCGCCGCCTGTGCCGCCCCCTGATTAAGGGCGTAGCTTGAAACAAGCACATCCCCCACCGATTCTTCGGCCACGGAGAACTTGTCGCTGATGGACAGCGCAAAATCCCTTACAGCCGGGGCGTCAAAATCGTAGACCCACTTGCCATTCTGCTCCGTCCTTTGCCCGTAGGCGCTCCCGGCGCACTGGTAACCCGCGGGCGTCGTCACCGTCACGCGGTAGTTTAAGCAGTTGGAATAAAAGGGATCGCCCAGGGGGAAGTATTCCTCCGTACGCCAGGCGCCGTTTTCCCATACGGATGGGATGGGCAGGACGTTGCCCAGGGTGTAGATGCCAGAGGCATGGCCAAAGCGGTAGAAGCAATCGGGGATGGTGATCGTATACTCCAAAGAGATCTCGATCCATTCCCCCGGCTGCCAGGCATTTGGGACGGTGATGCGCTGCACTGTCTTTGCCGCGTCGGAAAACACATAATCTGCGTCGGCGCCGTTTATCAGTGCCTGGGAAAAGCCGATGCTCCCGGGGCTAAAGCCCCCCGGATAGCAGGAATCGTATATATCCTCAATGGCCGCAGGGCTGTATTCCTCTGCGGAAAAGGCGTTGGCGTACGTGCGCAGCACCACATCGGGGAGGGCTGCGCCGGTCCTGTTCTGAAGGCGCAGTAGCTGCTTTGCATGAAGCTGCGATGCAGCCGGGTCAAACTCTGCGGTGATGGTGATCTCGTCCAAGCCCTGCCTGGCGGCGGTGAGCATGGCGCTGGGCGCGGGCAAGGCGTATGCACCCTTGAAGGCGTTTGGCAGAACAAGAGCTGCTGCCAGCACCAAAACGCAAAGCAAGGCCACCGGTAAAAGGATGCGCGGGGAAAGCCGCCGGCTGGGCTTGCCCTTGGAGGGAGAGGAGATGGGATTCGCGTTTTTCTTCATATCGTCTCCCGGGCGGCCGTTTAGCGCGGCCACTTTATTCATTATACTACATCTTGTGTTGTCTTTCCAGCTTCTATTGCATAGAACCGGAAAAAATTGCATCTTCCAGGGAAATTCCCGACAGCAGGCGAGATTTTTCACCCGTATGCACAAGTGCCAAACGGTGCAGGGGACGGGTCAGGATCACGTACAGAAGCCGGCAGAAGAACGGCTCATCCGGATAAGCTTCTCCGTTTACATTGGCCGCCAGCACGCAGTCAAATTCCAGCCCTTTCACAAGCGCGGCAGGGATCACCAAGATGCCGCCCTCAAAATGGCTGTCTCCGGCCCGAAGGAGCCGCGCATTTAGTTCCTTTGGCAGCGCGCGGTGTAAAGCGCGGCATTCCTCCTCCGTCTTTTCAACGAGGGCGATGCTGTGATATCCTTCCTCCCGCCAGGCGGCTGCCTGAGCGGCAATCATTTGTATGCGTTCCTTATCAGTGTGGCAGGCGATGATTTGCGGCTTTTCCCCATGGCGCAAAACGGGCTGGGCCTGTGTCTGCCCCGGCACAGGATGACGGGCCGCGACGCGGCTGGCCACGGTCATGATCTCCACCGTATTCCGGTAGCTTACGACCAGCTGCTTGCGGACGGCCCGGCCATGGAACACGGTCCCTGCCACCTCGTCCCAGTCCCGGATGCCCTCGTCCCCATGGATGCCCTGCATCAGGTCGCCCACCATAGTAAACGAATCATGCCCGGCCATTTCTTTCAGAAGCTGGCAGTGGAAAGGCGAAAAGTCCTGGGCCTCATCCATCACCACATGGCGTATTTGCAGCCTTGGCAGCCCAAAGACACTGCGTCCGATGACCGTCAAGGCTGGCAAGTCCTCCGCCCCGGCCTCGCCCCTGGCCAGCGACTCACGGGTGCGCCGGATCAATTCCCTTTGCGCTCCCTCATGATCCTGCGCTTCCAGATGATCAAGGAACGCGCCATAGACTTCCAGCACGCCCATGGACGGCCAGACATCGGGGTATGCCTTTAAAAACCGCTTTTGCTCCTCCCGTATCTCCACCCGGCGCTTTTCGCGGCTTTCCAGGAGCTTTGTGGTGCGGGCGCGGCGTTCCTCCCCATCCGGCAGGCGCAGCATCAGCGCGTCCAGCCGCTCCCTGGCCATCCGGTCCAGTTCTTCCTCCATGTGCGCCACGGCTTTTTGAAGCCTGGTGGCGATGTACTTTTGAACCTCCGCCACCCGCTGGCGCAGTGGGAAGGGCTTTAATTGTTTCAGGTAGATTTCCCGAAGCTCGCTTTGGGTGTACAGCGTTTCGTTTCCAAAGCGCACATCCCCCTCCGGAACCACCCGCTGTTCATAGCCGGAAAGGAAATCCTCCAAGGCCTTCTTGAAGGCAAGGGAGCCCTTTTGCCTTAGCACCGCGCCCATCTGATCCCGCTGATCCGCGGTCATACGCAGCTGATCTTCCAAGCGGTTTTCCCAGCGCACCTTGGGCATCTGCTTGCCCAGGCTTTGGCGGCAAAGGTCCATAAAGGTGGTTTGGCGCACCTGCTGCACGCCCAGGTCAGGCAAAACCGCCGAGATGTAATCCAGGAACAGGGGGTTGGGCGCCACGATCATCATGGAGGCCGGGTCCAATGTTTCCTGATAGGCGTACAGGAGCCAGGCGATGCGGTGCAAGGCGATGGTGGTTTTGCCGCTGCCGGCCACTCCCTGAACGATAAGGGGTGCGTGCGGCCCATGGCGGATAACGATGTTCTGCTCCGCCTGGATGGTGGTGACGATCTCCCGCAGCCTGTCACTGCTCACCGAGCCCAGAACGCCTTGCAGGTAAGCGTCCTGGCTGACCACGCCGGAATCGAAGATCCCGGTGAGGTGGCCGTCGGAAACGGAGATCATCCGCTTTAACGTCAGTTCCCCCTCCACCTTGCCGTCCGGGGCCTCGTAGGCCATGGGGCCAACCTGGCCGGAATAGTAAAGGTTGGCCACGGGGCTGCGCCAGTCCACCACCTCCACCTGGTACTCCGGGGTTTTCAAAACGCCCCAGCGGCCCAGATAGTGGGTCTCGGGCTCGCCGCCCTTGGGGATGAAGTCCAGCCGAGAAAAGAAGGGCTGCCGCCGGGCCAGGGCGAGCTGATGCAGCGTTTGCAGCTTCATGCGAAGGATGTTCAGGGCCGTCCACTCATCCATATCCAGGCGCTCTGGGACCTTGATGATCCGGTCCTCCTCCGCCCCCACACCCGTATCCGCTTCCAGCTTCGCGATCTCGCCGTGGATCACTGCCAGCGAATGATTCAGGCGCGCCGCTTCCACCCCGGCTTCCGGATGATCCGGTAAGGGCCAATCCATGGGCAAACACCCCCTTCTAATTCCTTTGTTTCGAAAAGCGAGAATAAATATTATAGTGTCTGTAATGCTTTCCGTCAACTATTTTCTTGATTTGCGACATCAATCACATTTAAAGTACGTTTTTTGTATTGAAACAAGTACATCCAAAGTGCATTGCAAAAGAGAGGATGGCTCCGAAGGTTCAGGGCGATCGGAAAGCCCTGGTCGCCCACGCGGCGAAACTTTTAGCATTGATAGCCCTTGACAGCAAGGCATATAAGTTTTACAATACCCTATATCATGTTGATATAGAGGATGAGAACATGGCAAAGGACAACACCACAAGGTATATCCTCCTGGGGCTGCTAAAACATGAGCCGCTCAGCGGCTACGACATGAAAAAGCACATCGACAGGAGTGTGAGCCAGTTCTGGAACGTGGGTTTCGGCCAGATCTACCCCACCCTTTCCGAACTGGAAGAAGAAGGCCTGATCGCAAAAGCCCGTTCGGAGACATTAAAGGGCCCCCGCAGGAACGTGTATGAGATCACTTCTGCCGGGCGGGAGCTCCTGAAGGAATGGCTGCTGCTACCGGAGGAACGGGAATA
>JAEWAH010000013.1 GCA_023391725.1 Bacillota bacterium
CCCATACACCTGGTCAGGCAGATGGCGGCGCAGCGGCTCCTCCCGGCTGAGCCGGAAGATTACCGGCGCATCTTCTTTTACAAAAGGCCGCAGCAAAAGGCGCGTGGTTGAACATCGATCCTGCGCCATCAAAAGGAGACCTCCCAGATGTCATAGGGAGATGTGAGCGTATACCCCAGCTTTTGCGCAAGCGTTAGAGAGACGGGATTCGCGGCATCCCAGGAAGGGGTTATCCCCCGCTCCAAGCAGGTGAGTATCAGTTGGGCGCAGCAGGCGGCCGCCAGCCCCTTGCGGCGCATGTCCTCCCTGGTATCCGTCTGGATCTCGAGGCCGTGAGTATACACCACATAGGAGGAAGCTCCGGCTACAATCTCCCCCTCTTTGCACGCCACCACCCCCAGCCCGCGGCGCAGGTAATCAGCCGCGTCATGGAACTGGGAGCAAAAGTCACGGCTCCATTCCTGCGCCATGGCCTTGCAATACAATTCTCTGTCAATAGGATGCAGGGAAAACTCCGGCGGGATAGCCTTCACCATGGCAGCGAGCCTTGCCTTGTCAAAAGCAGCTTTCGCCTTCACGGCAAAGCGCGTGCTGCGCTCCATCCGCTTAGGGCTCCAGAAGGAAAGATGCTCTTCCCAGCCAGGTAGTGCGGGCACAATCCACATCTTTCCCGGCATGGCAAGCTTGCCCATCAGCTTTCGCGCCGCAGGGCTTGTAAAATCTCCGCCCGGGGAGGCGAAATCACCGATACACAAAAGCGCCGCCCGAGGCGCAGACGGGTGGTCGCCAAACACCTGCCCCATATGCCCCTGCAAACAGGAGCGCATAAGGCCGTTGGCATTTAAAAAGAAGGGGGCAACGCACTCCCGCTTTTCCGGCGGGATTTCAAATATAGCTTGCAGCATGTTATTCCTCGTCAATTTGAACCTTGTCCCGGCCAAAGTCGGCGATCAGCCCCTGCACCAGCGCCTGCTCCCGGCGCTCCTGCTCGGGGTTCTCCTGCCCCTCCATCAGCGCTTCAAAGCGCACAGGGGTCCCCCCCGTCTGGGTGAGCGCCGCGGCGATGGCTGCCTTTCGGGTATCCTGGTTCAAGTACTTGATGGCGAAGGGATTGGCCTTGGGCACCATGACCCGGTAGACGTCGCCTTTCAAGCCGCCAAAGGAACAGGCCGCCAGCTGGCTGAACAGGCTGGTGTCGGTTTTTTTGAGCGTCTGCATCGTCTGCTCCCATACCTTGAGGGGTGTGAGGCCGCCAGGAGCGGCCTTCTTCTCCGCTTCCTGCTCCGGCGCTTTTTCTGCCTTGAGAATGGGCTGGGCACGAACCTCCGGCTCGGATTTTTTGGGAGCTGCCGCCGATGGAGCGGAGGTTGCGGTAGCGGGCGCCGCCACAAAGCCGTTTTCCAGCTTCCGTTCCAGCTCCGCTACACGCTCTAAAAGAGCATCCGCCGAATCTTCCGCGGTGGGCAGGCACGCCTTCAAAGAAGCCGCCTCCAATGCGATGCGGGGAGAAGATGCCCACTTGATTTCCGATTCCACCCGCATGTAAAGATCCAGCAGCCGCAAAAGCCTGCTTTGAGAAAAGCGGGATGCCTGCTGCACATATTGCTTGGCATCCTCCGTGGTAATCTCCAAAAGGGAGGCAAGCTGCTCACCGCAGGCCACGGCCAGCAGCAGCGCCCGCAGGTGGTAGGCCATATCCCGGGCAAACACTTGCGGTTCCCGGCCATTGCGCATCAGCTCGTCCACCAGGCCCATCACCCGGCCCGTGTCAGAATCGGCCAGAGCGTCGGCAAAACCAAACAAAAAGGGCTTGTCCGCCGTGCCCAGCACAGCACGCACCAGCGCTTCTGTTACGCGTCCCCCATCCCCCAGGCACATGTCCAGGATGCTCAAGGCATCCCGCATGCCGCCTTCCGCCGCCCGGGCGATCATGGCCAGCGCCTCCGGATCAGCCTGGGCCCCGGCACGCTCCACCGCCTGTGAAAGCCGCCCCGCGATCTGATGGGCGGGGATGCGCCCGAAATCGAAGCGCTGGCAGCGGGACAGCACCGTAGCCGGGAGCTTTTGGGGCTCGGTGGTGGCTAAAATAAATACCACGTGGGCCGGGGGCTCCTCTAGGGTCTTTAGGAGTGCGTTGAAGGCAGGGCCGGTGAGCATGTGCACTTCATCGATGATGTACACTTTGTATTTCCCCGTTTGAGGGGGATATTTCACCTTTTCCCGAAGGTCGCGGATCTCCTCCACCCCGTTGTTGCTGGCGGCGTCGATCTCCACCACATCCAGGCTGGTATCATTCTGCAGGGCCTGGCAGACGGCACAAACGCCGCAGGGATCCCCCTCCACGGGCGAAAGGCAGTTCACCGCCCGAGCCATGATCTTGGCCGCGCTCGTCTTGCCCGTGCCTCGGCTGCCGCAAAACAGGTAGGCGTGAGCAATGCGCCCGGAGGCCACCTGGTTCCTGAGCGTTTTCACAATAGCCTCCTGGCCCACCATTTGCGAAAAAGTGGGCGGGCGCCACTGACGGTACAATGCCTGGTATGCCATGCTCGTTTCCCCCATCGGTTGAAATCCTTTCCTTATTATCCCCTATTTTTGAATGTGTTTCAAGGGGAACAGCCAACAAACTGTGTGTGCATGGTATTTGAGAAACAAACCTCTCGCTTTTCAAACACACTCCCATGGGGTATCAGTATTCTTACCCTCCCTTGAAAGGGAGGTAGAGGAAGCGCATTTGGTTATATTTTCAAATATTATGACGAATGCAAAACTTCTCTCATCCTGCCCTGATCCCCTTTGTCTGTTCGTTGTATTGGCAGGCGCGTGAAGGCATACCACCAGCCTTGGATGCATAGGCATAGGCAAAGGATGGTGGCATGCATGAGCAACAAACCCATGCGTTTGAAACCCAAGGGATTACTTTCCGGCGCGTCAGAGATCAAGAAGGAAGCGGCGCGTCCCGGTTTTTTGCAAAGGATGGCTGCCGCGGCGCACCGATGGCTCCGTGGGGTCGAGAAAGCCGTCCGCGGCCCGGCTGCGGGACAATTGGTGCTGTGCCTTTTGCTTGCCGGCATCTCGGTCCTATATACCAGCGGCCTGCAGGATGAGGCGGTTACGGTCCTTGCCCACAAGCGGCAATTGCCCGTATACAGCGTGGCGCGGAACGACAATGTCATCGCAATCAGCTTTGACGCAGCCTGGGGCAGTACACAAACCCCGGAGCTGCTGAATATCCTGGACGAATACAACGTGAAGACCACTTTCTTCCTGGTGGGCTTCTGGGTGGATAAGTATCCGGACATGGTCAAGGAAATTGTGGCCCGGGGCCATGAGATCGGCAACCATTCCCAGACCCATCCCCATATGAGCCAGCTTACCGAGGCAAAAATCAAGGAAGAACTGGGCATAATGAGCGGTAAGGTGGAGACAATAACGGGTGTGCGCCCCACATTGTTCCGCCCGCCCTATGGGGATTACAGCGACAGGGTAGTCCTGACAACCCGGGCCGAGGGGTACGAGGTGGTTCAATGGAGCGTGGATTCCTTGGACTGGAAAAACCTCGGGGCGGATAACATTGTGAAGCAGTGTACCCAGAATATCAAAAGCGGCGACATCGTCCTGTTCCACAACGATGCCGAGTATATCCTGAAGGCGCTGCCCACGGTGCTGGAATATTATCAGAGCAAGGGCTTCCAAATCGTCCCTGTATCCCAGATCCTTCTAAAAGGCCCCACAACAATAGACGTGCAGGGAAAACAGCACCCACTTGCTTCCCCCACCCCTGCACCCACGAGGTGAATTGCAATGGAAGAAACAGGCAACCTGCTGCGTTTGAGCGGTACCCTGGAGAGCCCGCCCGTCTATGGCCATGAGGTATTTTCTGAACAATTCTTTTATGCCTCCATTTCCGTCCCGCGCCTGTCCGGTGCGGAGGATGTGCTGCCCATCACCATCAGTGAGCGGCTGATGGAGAACATTGATATGGGGCCCGGATCGCCCCTATCCATGGAAGGGCAGCTGCGCAGCTACAACAAAGTGGTGGAAGGCGCCGGAAGGCTGCTCATCACCGGCTTTGTCCAAAGGCTGCTTCTGCCGGAGGAGGTCCAAAACCCCAACCAGGTGCAGCTGTACGGCGCTTTGTGCAAGGCGCCCTCCTACCGGACCACGCCCTTTGGCCGGGAGATCTGCGACCTGATGCTGGCGGTGAACCGGGCCTACGGGAAAAGCGATTACATCCCCTGTATCACCTGGGGGCGGACAGCGCGTTTTGCCAGCCACCTGCAGGTGGGGGACCATGTTCAGATCCAGGGCCGGTTCCAGAGCCGCGCCTATCAAAAGCAGCTGACGGACGGCACGATTCTCAACAAGACCGCCTATGAAGTCTCCGTAGGCCGTCTGACGCTGATCAAGCCTGGGCGGCAGGATGAGGAAGAAATGCCGTTGCCAGATGGGATCGCCTTCCAAGCCTCGCAAGAACTGTTGTAAGGTTCCCCAATACCAGATATGACATGCCGTCCCGCCAGCCGGGGCGGCATTTTGTAGCTTTCCCTCATATCTTTCGAACATTTTCCTCAAAAAAGACAATTTTATTCAATCCGTTTGTATTCCAGTGCCTATCATGATAGAATGACATGTAGTTTAATCGAAAGGTTGTTCCAGGACTCATGCAGAATATTTTACGCCGCTTCTTTTCCGTGGAGCATCTGCTCAAAGGAAAGCCTGTTTACGGTGAGCTTCCTTCTACCCGGACGATGTACTCCAACCTCCTTAAGATCGCTTATCCCTCCGTCATGGAAATGGTGCTTATGTCCCTGGTGGGCATGATGGATACGCTGATGGTAAGCGTCCTGGGAGAAGAGGCCATTGCCGCCATCGGTCTGACAGGCCAGCCGAGGATGTTGATGCTTTCCATCTTCTTTGCGCTGAACATCGGCGTCACCGCCATCGTGGCGCGCAGAAAGGGCGAGGAGCGGCGGGAGGAAGCCAACCATACCTTGCGAAACGCCATTGTATTGATCACCGGCCTTTCCGTGGTGATCATGGGGGTCGCCATTTTGGCTTCCCGCCCGCTGATGGCACTGGCAGGGGCGCAGGCGGACACCATCGATGACGCGGATACGTACTTTCGCATTCTGGCCCTGGGCATCCCTATCAACGCGCTGACCATGTGCATCAGCGCGGCGCAGCGGGGCATCGGCAATACCCGGATCACGCTGTACGTGAACGTTGTATCCAACGCGGTAAACATAGTGCTGAACTACCTGCTCATCGGGGGCAACTTCGGGTTCCCGCGCCTGGGCGTAGCCGGGGCCGCCATCGCCAGCGTGATTGGCTTTGGGGTAGGCTTTGTTCTTTGCATATATGCCGTCACATCAAAAAAATCCGCTCACGGCTTCCTGCACATCAAACTGCATGATAACTGGCAGCTGAAAAAAGAGATCATCGCGCCCGTCGCCAAGGTTGGCAGCAACGCCGTATTCGAGCAGGCCGCCCTGCGCATTGGCTTTTTCCTGTATGCCCGCATTGTGGCTGACCTGGGTACCCAGGCTTTCGCGGCCCATCAAATTTGCATGCAGTTTTTGAACATTACCTTCAACTTCGGGGATGGCCTGGGCGTGGCGGGCACTTCCCTGGTGGGGCAGATGCTGGGGCAGAAGCGTCCCGACCTGAGTATGGTCTATGGAAAAGCAGCCCAGCGCATCGCCCTGGCCGTATCGCTAACGCTGCTGTCCTTTATCATCGGCCTACGCTACCCATTGGTGCAAATGTTTACAGATGACCAGCAGGTCATCTCCCTGGGCGTGGGCGTAATGATCATGGTCGCAGTATTCCAGCCCTTCCAGACCTCGTCCGTGGTGATCTCCGGGTGCCTTCGGGGAGCCGGGGATACCCGTTTTGTGGCCAAGGTCATGATGATCTGCGTCACCTTGATCCGCCCGGCGGTCAGCGCGCTGGCGATCTATGTTTTCCATCTGGGGCTGCTTGGCGCCTGGACCGCCAGCTTGCTGGACATGGGCATCCGCTTGGCCTCGGTGTACATCCGTTTCTCCGGCAGCAAGTGGGCTGCCATCAAGCTTTAGGCACGTGCGGTTTCAGAAAAACATGCAGCCAGGCAAAAACCCGTCTTCTGTTTCAAAAAAAGTGCTTGCGCTGGATATTAAGGCATGATATAATCATTTTTGCTGACTTACGCTGATCCAAGGAGGTGAACGAAATTGCCGAACATCAAGTCCGCCATCAAGCGCGTCAAGGTGAGTGAAAAGAAAAATCTGCGCAACCGGATGATCAAGAGCGGCGTCAAGACCGCCGTGAAGAAATTCCAGGTTGAGTTGGCCTCCAATCCTGGTACCGCCAACGTGCAGTTGAGCGCAACCACCTCCGCCAT
>JAEWAH010000022.1 GCA_023391725.1 Bacillota bacterium
TGAGCGAGGAACCGCCCAAGTCCGATCCCAGGTACTATTTCTGGCCCTGGAAGACCATCATGGCCCGCACCGTGGCCGATGGCGGGGAGAGTTATTACGTCCAGGGGCAGCACAAAGATACGGTAGCGGCGTTATTCAGCCGTCTCCTTCCCAGGGGGTAACGCCATGAAAAGGGAAAGGCTTGTATCGCTGCTGAATCGGTTCCCCCACCTGCGCATCGCGGTCCTGGGCGATCTGTTCCTGGATAAGTGGATGCTGGTAGACAGGCGGTTGGACGAACCTTCTGTGGAAACGGGGCTGGCGGCCTACCAGGTGGTGAAGACCCGGGCGGATGCGGGCGCGGCGGGCACGGTGCTCAACAACCTGGGCGCGCTTCAAATAGGCTCTGTATACGCGGTAGGATTTGTGGGCATGGACGGGGACGGCTGGGAAGTGCAGCGCGCCCTGAGCCGGGGGGGCATCGATATCCGGCATGTGACCAGAACTCTTGAACGGGTGACCCCCGTATATATGAAGCCTTTGTTCCTTGAGGGTGAAACCGCGCCCAGGGAAAGCAACCGGCTGGACATTAGGAACCGCACGGTCACCCCCCATGCGCTGGAGCGAAAGCTCATCGCTCATCTGCGGGCAGCTGTTACAAAGGTGGACGCACTCATCGTATTGGACCAGCTGGCGGATGAGAATACCGGCGCAGTCACCGCATCCCTTCGGGAGGAAGTTTCCCGCATTGCCAGGGAACGGCCGGAGCTTACCATCTTCGCGGATTCCCGGGCCTTTATCCGCCATTTTCATGATGTGACCATCAAGTGCAATCATTTGGAGGCCGCCCGGATGGCCCTGGGCCAGACACCCGAGGGTTTTTTAAAGGAGACGGTCTTTGCCGCGCTTCAAAAGCTGCATGAGCAGACGGGCCGGGGCGCATTCGTCACCTGCAGCGAGCATGGGGTGGCCTGCAGGTCAAACGGAGAAAACCGCCTTGTCCCGGCCGTGCGCCAGCCAGGGCCTATTGACGTATGCGGCGCCGGGGATGCCTGCACCGCCGGGATCGTGAGCGCCTTATGCGCCGGGGCAGATCCGCAGGAGGCCGCTTTTGTGGGGAACCTGGCTTCAGGCGTCACCGTACGCAAGATCGGCGTCACGGGCACCGCCAGCCCGGTGGAGATACTGGCACTGTATGACGAGCAGTTTGGGGGCGGCGCGCTATGAACCCTGTTTCCCTTGCCATAGATATCGGCGGCTCCAAGTGCGTAGTAGGCCTGGTGGACCGGGAAGGGGTTGTTCTTTACAAGGAGCGATTCCTCTGGCGTCAGCTGGATACCGCTCATATCCTGGAGGACATCATTTCCCACACCAAAGCGCTGCTAAAAAGCCATCCCGACATCTCCCCGCAGGTAATCGGAGCGTCCATCCCGGGCCTTACGGACCCGGGGAAGGGCCTGTGGGTAGAAGCCAGCTTTTCGGGCATCCGTAACTGGCCCATCGCTGCCGCGCTTGGCGAGGCCTTGGGGTTTCCCGTGTATATCGACAACGACGGGCAGGCATGCGCGCTGGCAGAACGGCTTTTCGGCGCTTGCCGGGATACAGCGGACTTTCTGTACCTGACCGTTTCAAACGGTATCGGCGGGTCCATATTTGCCGATGGGCGTCTGTATAGCGGACATAGCGGCGCTGCCGGAGAGATCGGCCACTGCACGGCGGTGGAGGGCGGCAGGCCATGCAAGTGTGGGCTTCGAGGGTGCCTTGAGATGCACGCCGCAGGGCCAGCCATCGCCCGCAACTATCAGGAGATGGGCGGCAAGCCCATGCCGGATGGGATGATGGCAGACGCGGCGGAGATCGCGCACCGGGCCTTATGTGGGGAAAAGGAAGCCATTGCGGTATTTGAGCTGGAAGGGCAGTACCTGGGCCGTGCCATCGCCATGGCCTGCAATCTGCTGAACCCCCGCAAGGTGATCATTGGCGGCGGTGTATCCCTGGCCTTCCCGCTGTTTGAGCAATCCCTTAAAGAGACCGTGGCCCAGCACGTGTACCGGGCAGCAAACCCCGGCCTTGAGATCCTGCCCACTGCGCTGGGCTATGACGGCGGACTATTAGGGGCTGCGGCGGTGAGCTTTGTACAAGCTGAAAAGCACGACTGATTTCTTGCTAACTTATAGAAAAGAAAGGTGGAAGAGCATGTTTCAACCCTTCCTGACAGCGTATAAAGAAAGCCTTATTCCCCATATCGAAAGCATCTCCCCCCAGGATTTTGAATCCTGCATCAGCCTTTTGCTGGACGCCTACAAGCATGACAAGCAGGTGTTCGTAGCCGGAAACGGCGGCAGCGCCGCGGCGGCGAACCATTTCGTATGCGACTTTGGCAAGAACGCGGTAAAGGCCCCTCTGCGCCGCTTTCGGATGATCTCAGTCAGCGACAACGTGGAAAAGATTACGGCGCTGGGCAATGATATATCCTTTGAAGAGATTTTCCGACAGCAGCTCATCAATCTGATGAACGAAGGCGACCTGCTGATCTTAATCAGCGCCAGCGGCAACTCCCCCAACCTTGTAAAGGCCTGCGAGTATGCCCGGGAAAAGCACGCGAAAATCATAACGCTCTCGGGTTTTGGAGGCGGAAAGATCAAGGAATTTGCCGACGCCGCCATCCCCATTCAGCTGACTGGATATGAGCAGATCGAAGACATCCACATGATCCTTTTGCACATGTTCGTATGCTTTTTCAAGGAGCACCAGGAGCTGCTTCAACAGGAATGACACAGCCGGCCGCCTCTTTCCCCCGGGGATCGAGGCGGCTTTTTTTGCCAATATTCGCCCAAACAGCAATAAATTTCTGCTATAATGCGTTATATAGACATTGTATAAAATAATGTGGAGGACCGGCGCGTGAAACGAAATGATGCTTTAAAACGCATGAAGGGGCTGCTCTTGGCTATTGCCCTGCTTTTGTCGGCCCTTTTGCCAATACAGGCGGGCCCTATAGAAACCGCCGCCTTTGCGGAAGCCGCCGCCCCCGGCGTTGTCCGCGTGCTACTCACCCAGCTTAACCTGACGGACAGGCTGAATGTGGCCACGGACGGGAGCTATTCGGTGGAGCCGGGTGGGCTGACCTTCCAAAGAGGCAGCCAACTCATCATCTCCAGCGCCCAGGGCACGCTGATGCTCTATTACGAGGGCATGGCCATGGATGCAGGTCAGCAGCTCGTCCTGCGGCGGCACGCTCTGACTGACACCAAGGAAAACGGCTTGCGCTTAGGTGGCAATTACAGCCTGTTCGCGGGCGATCTGCACGTTTCCATCAATAATGGCACGCTCAAGGCCATTTTGCACATCCCCGTGGAAGAATACCTTTTGGGCGTGGTGCCATATGAAATGAGCGATTCCTTCCCCCTGGAAGCATTAAAGGCCCAGGCGGTCACCGCCCGCACGTATGCGCTTAGAAAGATGGGCGGAACACAGCAGCAGGATTACGATCTGGTGGACAACACCAACGACCAGGTGTTCAAGGGTTTCAACCCCGGCAACGAGCAGGCCATCCAGGCCGTGCAAGCGACGGAGGGTGTGCTTAGCTATTACAACGGCGCGCTGGCGGAGAGCTTCTATTCCGCCAGCAACGGCGGCCAGACAGAGCTTGCCCAGCATGTTTGGTCCGGGGAGACTCAGGGCCTGAGCGTCATCAAGGATGATCCGTATGACCTGGAAAACCCCCTGAGCGTAGTGAAAAGCTACCGTGTGCCCAAAGCATGGGCTCAAGATGCGCAAAACGATGCGCTGGCCACGCTTTTAAAAACCGCTGTTGCCGGGCAGCTTGCGGGCATGGGCTATGACAGCGACCCTAATAACATCCGCATCGCGGCCATTGAGAGTGTCACCGTCCATACCCCGAAATACGAGGCGCCTTCCAGGCTTATGACGCGGCTTGGCGTTACGCTGAAAGTGGAAGGCAGAAAACAGATCCCCGCCACGCTTGCTGAAACTGACGTTTCATTTGTAGGCGAGGCATCTCCAACGCCTTCCCCTATCGCGACGCCCCAGGCGCCTCAGTGGGGCTCCATGGGGCCCGTCCCACAAAGCATTACTGTGGACCTGCCCATTTTCCCCGATGTGGAATCGACGCTTGACCTTTCCATCCAAGGGAGCGGAAACGAGCTCGTTACGGTGACAGAAATGGAAGACAGCTTTGTGATCGAATCACGGCGGTTCGGTCACGGGGTCGGCATGAGCCAGCGGGGCGCTGAAGTGATGGCTAGGAATCACGGCTTTTCCTACGCCCAGATTCTGGAGTTTTACTATCCCGGCATCAGCTTCGTGAAAACCACCGCACAGGCTGTGTTGCTGCCGCCCATCGCCGCGGCTTTCCTGGCAACGCCCGGCCCGGCGGCCACGCCCACGCCCCGGCCCACTCTGATGCCAGTAAGCGCAACGCCCGGCCCCAATCAATGGCGGGCCAAGGTAACGCTGATCGGGGCCAATTCCTCGCTGAATCTCAGGGGTACCCCCAGCCTTAACGGGAATGTGGTCATGCTCCTGTATTACGGCCAGAAATTGCTTGTGTTGGAGGAGCTGCCAGACGGCTGGCTGCATGTGAAAACCGATACGGCTGATGGTTATGTGATGGCTAGCTTTGTTGAAAAGGATGAATAGGCGATATTTGTGCCCTGCCCCCGGCAAGCCTGCCGGGGGATATTTGATACGCACGTCCTCCATGCACATTTCCTCAAAAAAAACCCATTTGGATGTTGCTTTTTTGAAACATCTTTGCTATAATACAAAAGCTGTCCCAAAGACAGCCTTGGGCCTGTAGCTCAGCTGGATAGAGTGTTTGACTACGAATCAAAAGGTCGTGGGTTCGAATCCCGCCAGGCTCACCATGAATACCGACATTAGTCGGAGCAAAGAAGCTCACCGATTGCGGTGGGCTTTAATGTATATCTCCAAATTCCGTGACCGTCGCTCTTCTATACATTTTCATAGGTATATGGCAAATAGAAAATTGCATCCCACCTAGTTGGGTGGGATGCTTTTCGTTACCTAATCGAACATTTTTCTCCTGCTCTTTCTTTGACTCATGAACAGCAGCGCGATGACGAACACCAGAAAGCCAGACAGGGACAGCACCAGGCCCATACCCGCCTGTGGACCTTCGCCAAATATCCGGCGCAGGAGGCCGGTCGAGCTCTCACCCATCATCGGCGTGAACACGCGATCCGTAAGGGGACCGATTAGGAGAAAAGATAGCGGTGCGGTGCCGCCGGAAATCTGGTAAACGACGGAGAATACCCTTCCCTGTACCTGCAGCGGGACGCGGTTTTGCATCTCGGTGTTGAACAGAGCACCTGCGACGGGCAGCGCCATCATCAGAAAAAAGAGCGCCGCGGCCAGCAGGATCGGATCCCTGGCCATACCAAAGACGAACGTCCAGATTCCATTCCATGCGATGGCCAGCGTAAACAGAGCAGCTGCGCCCTTGTTCTGGACATTTTTTACAGCAAGGAAAACCGCTCCCATCAGGACGCCGATGCTCATGAGGCTCATGCTCAGCGAGAGCATGGACGGACCGACTCCAGAAGCGATCAGGTACGGTGTTATCATCTCCAACGGGCCATTCCAAAAGAAGTTCAGTACCCCAAAGGCCATGGCATAAAATAGCAGGCACCTATGGCTTTTGAGGTAGCGGAAACCCTCCATGTTTCCCAAAGCGCGTTCTTTTGCACCATGTTCTGTCTGCTCTATACGCGGGATGCGGGCATAGACCAGGATTCCCATGGAAACGAGGTATGACGCAAGGTCAAACGCAATGACACTAACAAGCCCCCATCTGAAGAAGAGCAGACCAGCGATGGGGGGCGCCACGATGCCTGCCAGCGGGAAAAGCATTTCCTTGACTGCATTCACCCTGTGTCGGTTCTCCTCGCGCGTCAGGGGTACAACCGTGGCATTGGCGGCCAGACTCTGGAGGGACGCAAACAAGCCCTGCAGAATGACCACAGCATACAGAATTGTATTGTTGAACGAATTGAATGAAATTGATATGGTGAGGAAAATCGAGCCGAGCGCTTGGGCGGAATCAGCCAGGATCATGAGCGCTTTCCGAGAAACCTTGTCCACAATCATTCCCAGAAGGGGATTTAGCAGAAGCACCGCAATTTCCTGAAAGAACGGAATGAGTAGAATCTCCGTCGTCTTTCCGGTTTGCTGATACAACCAGATACCCAGTGCAAATGCGGTGCACCGGCTGCCCACGAGGGAGATCCCCTCCGCAAACACGAGGCGGAATATGGAACTATGAGAGACCATAACAAAAAAAAGGCGTATCTTTTCCACAGCACCCTCCGATTAGCAAACAGACCCTGCCGCTTCGACATGCAGAGTTTCTGACTGCTTACTATACTTATCAATTCAGGCAAAAGCCGATATCCCATCCCTGGTTACTTGATAAGTCCGAGGAGGATGTGCAAATCCGATTCCCCTTTCACGCGTTGATGACATCATATTATCATGGTCGCGATCTGGAGGCAAGTAAAATGTAGGGTTGCAGAGCATCGCGAATACGCCAACCAACGGTGCCTGCGGGAACCGGCCGGAGAATCAGGATGAAGGCAGTTCTAGAA
>JAEWAH010000043.1 GCA_023391725.1 Bacillota bacterium
ACGCGACCAGGGCTTTCCGGTCGCCCTGGACCTTCGGAGGCAAATGACAAAAAACATCCTTGCCACTATTGCAGTCACTGACAGACGCAAGAAGGTTTCGCGCCTACGGGCGCGACTAGGGCTTTCCGGTCGCCCTGGACCTTCGGAGGCTAATAAAAATATTTTCTGCTAATGCAGCCATTGGCAGACGCAAAGGGTTTCGCGCCTGCGGACGCGACCAGGGCTTTCCGGTCGCCCTGGACCTTCGGAGGCAAATGACAAAAAACATCCTTGCCACTATTGCAGTCATTGACAGACGCAAGAAGGTTTCGCGCCTGCGGGCACGACCAGGGCGATCCTAACGCCCTGGACCTTCGGAGCAGCATCCTAAATGCTATTTGCTTACCTTCGCCCAGCTATCCTTCAGGCTCACCACACGGTTGAACACGGGAAGGGCATCTGTGGAATCCTGGTCCTTGCAGAAGTAACCCATACGCAGGAACTGGAAGGTGGCGCCGGTGTTGGCATCAAGAAGGGCGGGTTCGCCGACTCCGTTTAAGATGGTGAGGCTGGTCTTATTCAGGCGGCTGATGAAGTCCTTCTTGGCGGGGGTGGCGGCCTTTTCGCCCGTCTCGTCGTCCTCTTCCTCCTGGTCGTTTTCGTCGGCCAGCAGTGGCTCATACAGCCTGGCTTCCAGGTTCACGGCATCCTTCGCGTTCACCCAATGGAGCGTACCCTTCACCTTGCGAGCCGCGCCCTCGCTGCCGCTGCGGCTGTCCAAATCCACAGTGCAGCGAAGTTCAGTCACGTTCCCTGCCGCGTCCTTTACGCACTCGTCGCAGCGGATGATATACGCGCCTTTTAAGCGCACCTCGCCGCCGGGATAGAGGCGGAAGAACTTCTTCACGGGCTCTTCCATGAAGTCTTCCTGCTCGATATACAGCTCCCGGCCAAAGGTCACCTCACGGACGCCCATTTCGGGATGTTCCGGGTGGTTTTCCATCTCCACTTTTTCCGTCTTGCCTTCGGGCCAGTTGGTCAGAACGACTTTCAAGGGGTTCAATACGGCCATGATCCTGGGCGCTTTCCCCCCGAGATCTTCCCTTACGCAGTGCTCCAGGAGCGCAAAATCCACGGTGCTGTCAGCCTTGTTGATGCCCACCCGGTCGATAAAATCCCGGATGGATTCAGGGGTATAGCCGCGGCGGCGCATAGCGCACAGTGTCGGCATCCGGGGATCGTCCCAGCCGGCCACAAAGCCTTCTTCCACGAGCTTTCGCAAATAACGCTTGCTCATGATGGTACGGGTGATGTTCAGCCGCGCGAATTCAATCTGCCGGGGCTTGCCTGGCAGCATATGCGCGGACTTTTCTACCACCCAATCGTACAGAGGCCGATGGTCTTCATACTCCAGGGAGCACATGGAATGGGTGATCCCCTCCAGCGCGTCGCCGATGGGGTGGGCAAAATCGTACATGGGGTAGATGCACCAATCCTTGCCCGTGCGGTGGTGCTCCTTATAGAGGATGCGGTACATGGCCGGGTCCCGCATGTTGATGTTGGGGGAAGCCATATTGATCTTGGACCTTAAAACATACCGGCCCTCCGGGAATTCCCCGGCCCGCATACGCCGGAACAAATCAAGGCTTTCTTCCATGGGCCTGTCCCTGAAAGGGGAGTTTTTGCCAGGGCTCGTCAGCGTGCCGCGATATTCCCGCATCTGCTCCTGAGTGAGCTCATCCACATAGGCAAGGTCCCGTTTGATCCAGTCCTCGGCGATCTGATAGCACTTTTCATAATAATCGCTGGCGAAGAACAAGCCGCCCTTCCACTCAAAGCCCAGCCAGCGGATATCCTCCATGATACCATCGACGTATTCTGTTTCTTCCTTGGCGGGGTTGGTATCGTCAAAGCGCAGGTTGCAAAGCCCTTGGAACCTGTCCGCAGCGCCAAAATCCGCCACAAGCGCCTTGCAGTGGCCGATGTGAAGATAGCCGTTGGGCTCGGGAGGGAAACGTGTGTGCACGCGCTGGTAACGGCCTGCCGCCAGGTCTTGGTCGATGGCTTCCCAGATAAAATTGGTACGTGCCGCTTCGTTTTCCATACAAATACCTCCCGCTGTCAAAATGTTCTTTGTTTGTTTTTTCCATGGAAGTAGACATTTTAACATTATATCCCCAGCTGTCCCAAATTACAAGACAAGTGCTGCGCGAGAGATAAGGAAATTTGCAGGGATGCGCATGAGGATTTTCGGGAGGACCTCCTTTTGAGAAAGGAGGTCCTCCCGAACCCTCTCCAGGAAAACTGCAAAGGGGGAAGCTTTTATGTCAGCTTTATACCATCTTCCCTTGATCTCCCACGCTTTTGCAGGGTGCTTCCCATACGATGACGTTATTCTCACACAATCCTGATATGGTAGGCATGGAGATCTATAAAATGAAGCAAAGTCCCTCCTCTCCCCGGAAAAGGGCCGTCCCCGCAGGATTGGTATTCCCGGGGGCGGCCTCTTTCTGCCTGAAAGATCGTCCATGCCCTGATGTGAGCCCTATTTGTGCAGCGCAGATAATAATGCCCAAAGCCTGTACTCCTCCTGTATTTTTATGGGATGCAAAGTGTGTACCGGCCCGCCTGCCTTGACAAGGGGAGAGGAGATGTATACAATGTTAAAAATGGTAAGTATTTGGCCCTATTTCAGGAGGGTGAGCACATTGTCCGAATACTTTTTTGGCGAAGGCGACCTGTCGCTCAACGTTCAGCCCAAGCTATCCGTAGAAGGCGTGCAGGAGGCGGACCAGCTGGCGCGCCTGAGCGGCGTTTGGATCCATGCCGCGGGCAGCGTGATGCTGCAGGCCGGCGCATATCCGGTAAAGACGCGGACCCAGTGGCGCTGGATAGCTGCGGACAACGGCCGGCTGGAGCTTACATGGGGCGGGAGCCAGACGCTCTCTTTCCAGGCGGGAGAATGCTGCGTGATCCCGCCGGATACGTTTGACGCTGTGCTGTCAGCCTCCGGCGAGGCACGTATCCTGTGGCTGGCTCTGGATGGCCCGCTGGCGCCTTCCTTTCTGACCAGGATGGGGGTGCTTTTGCACACGCCCATCAAGCAGGGTGCGCTGCCCTCCCAGCTGTATCTCACACGGCAGATCGTGCAGGTGATCGTGCGCCATTCGGGCACGGGAGACGCATCCTTCCAGCTCCAGCAACTTTTGTGGGGCATGCTGGCTTCCCACGCCGGGCAGCCGGTAGCCATGGACGCCATGCTTTCCCATGAGATTGCCAAGGTGGTGGACGCGCTTCGGGCTAACCAGTACCGGGATAATTTCTCCCTGGCGGAGATGGCGGCCATCTCCCGCATGCCCATGGAGACCTTCCGCAAGCGGTTCGTGGCGGAGGTGGGCATGCCGCCGCTGGGGTATCTGCTATTTTGCAAAATGGAGCGGGCCAAGGCCCTCCTGCAGCAGAATTATTCCGTGAAGCAGGCCGGGGCCGAGGTGGGCATGCAGGACCCATATCACTTTTCCAAACAATTCAAAAACATCGTGGGCATGAGCCCCTCCAACTATGTGAAGCACGCCCTGCCGGAAAAGGACAAAAAGGAACGCTTAAAGGGCGTTAAGGAATAGCATGCTTTGGCCCGGGATATGTGTCCCGGGCCTGTTTTTTGGATGAAAGCATATTGCAAAAGAGGAGACAGATATGAAAAAGACAATCATTGAGGATTACGAGTTCACCGTGACAGTACTTGCTGTGGGGAGGGAAAACAATCCGGAGCATTGCAGGATGGGGTTTGAGGTGGATGATACCTTTACCTGCAAGTATGACTGCCCGGCGGCGTTCTGCCCCAAGACCATGTTCAAGCTGCATACGCTTTGCGAGGCTGTCCGGGCGGGTGGGGATTTGAGAAACCTGGGCGGGAATGAGCCCATGGGCATGAAGTTCAATTGCGCGGACGGGGTTGTAAAGTTTTATTTGATGGGGAGGAAGCTGGAGGAATAAGGCAGACGCGGGCTATTTTATAACCATAAGGTAATGTGCCTTTTACACCTCATCCGGCCTATGCACCGTGACCGCTTCGCGTTCTCGGTGTTCCGCATGTCGCTTCGCTCCAATGCTTCAGGTTCGCTTCGCTCACCCGCCGGCCACCTTCCCCTCAAGGGGAAGGCTTTTGGGGGCGACGCTCCCTGGTAATTGATCCGCGTAGCAGGCGGGCGCGACTCCTTCCGTCACGGCTCTGCCGTGCCTTAAGAATCCCTCCACCGCTTCGCGGTCCCCTTCCTTCCTCATCCGGCGCCGCGGCGCCACCTTCCCCTAAAGGGGAAGGCAAGCCGGGAGGCGTTATGCGCCCCTACGCCCTGCAATGTATTTTTTGCCGCCGCTACCCAGCATAGCGGAAGCAAGCACCCAATCCCAAACCTCCAGCAGTAGGGGCGACCATTGATCGCCCGTCCCAGAGGAGCAACGAGGGGACGCCGAAGCGTCCCCTCGTTTGTAATCGTCTCGGCTGGCTCCGCCAGCCGGGCGGGGTTTGCGGAGCAAACATTCCTTACACGATTCACTGGCCGCATGCCGGGGCCAGCCAAGCGCAGCGCAGGATGGCGCATAGGCATGCAAGTGAATCGTGCAACTGCAAAAAGAAGGCGCTGGTACGACCAGCGCCTTCTTTTTGCAATCATTTCGCTCCCGCTTTTGCCACCGTCGCCTCGGCGGATTCTGCCGAAGAGGCTTTGGCCAGCAGCGCGGGCCTGTGCGCAGCCCTGGCGGGCAGGCGAACTTCCTTGCCCTTTTCCAAACGCTTGAGCCGGATCCTGTGCTCCGTCTTCACCCACTGGCTCTGGCGGCGGTGCAGGAAAAGGCCCGTGATCTGGGAGCAGGTGGCCAGCAGCATGTTCAAAATAAAGCTAACGGCAGTCTTGGGCAGGGTGCGAAGGCGGAAGTTGGAACGGTTATCCAGCCAATCCGCCAGATAGAACAGGAAGAAGAAGCTGTAGCAGAAGATGAGCATGGAGCTGATCGTGGAGAACCAGCTTCCCTGGGCGGCCTGGGCCGCTGCCGCAGCCTTTATCATCTCCTCAGCGGTGGTTCCGACTTTCGCCAGATCCATAAAATAGAAGACGGCGGCGCTTATAAACTGGAAGATGACCACCACAAATGACACGGTCAAGCTGTACATGTACGTGATCATGGAGATGGCTTCCCAGATGGAGACCTCGCCCTTCCAAAGCGCACGCATGATCTTGGGTGTGTTGCGGAAGGTCACAAACCAGTGCCCTTGGGCCCAGCGGGTGCGCTGGCGATAGCTGGCGCGGGCCGTGGTGGGCTTTTCGTCGTACACGCGGACATTATGGTTCCAGGCGATGCGCTTGCCGGCCAGCGTGGCTTCCACCTGGATTTCAAAATCCTCAGTGAGAGACTTGGTTGTCCAGCCGCCCCGCTGATACAGATACTGGGTGGAGGTGGCAAAACCCGTGCCGCCGATGGAGCAGTTAAGCCCCAGGCGGTACTTGGCAAGCTGAAAGAAGCGATTGGTGATGGTATAGCTGACATAATAGAACCAGGCCACCAGACCCTTTTTGTTCTTGGCGCCAAGGTAGCACTGGATGAATTCCGGTTTGTTTTCGCTGATGTACTGGCTGTTGAGCTCCAGAAGCATGTCCGGATCCAACAGGTTGTCCGCGTCGAAGATCATCAGCATATCGTAATTGTCCTGATAACCCTCCAGGATGTTCAGCGCCCGGTGCAAAGCGATAGGCTTGCCCGTAGGATCATCCGGATGCTCCTTGTGAAGCACAATCACGTTGGCGCCCATCTGACGGGCTACATCCTCGGTGCGGTCAGTGCAATTATCTGCGATAATGTAAAAATCGTAAAGTTCCTTGGGATAGTCCATATGTGAAAGGTTTTCGATAATATCCGGGATCACGGTCTCTTCATTGTGAGCGGGCACCAATACCAAAAAACGGGATTGGGGAGTGTGTTCTTTATACCCCTTCTCCCGTTTTTTAAAGCCAAAAAGGCTGAGAAAAAGCTGATAAACCATCAAAATCATCACAAAGATGCCGCAAAACGAGGTCATGATTTCCAGGATCATGCGTACCGTCTGCACAATGAAACCTCCCTGGCCTTCCGGCGCTTTAGTCCTACACCGGGGCCGATCCAGCAGCGGATAAAAAAACGAATGCACAGTATTAAACAACATTTTTACCCTGTTTGTCAAGGGGGAGCTCAGGGATGGCTGTCATAGAAAGTGCAGCCTCCGACAAATTCCCTCAAAATCGACAGGGGCGGAATTTCACGGAAAGCATCCTCCGGAGGCGCGAGGAAATAGTTGAGGGTTTTCAGCAGCCGCCTGGCCATCAGATAGTTGGGATTCTCCGGAGGAATGGCGGTCAAATGGTCGTAGGCCATGGCGCGCAGCGCGGGAAGCTCGTAATGGAGCGTGGTGTTGAACATCCTGTCCGCCTGCTCCTGGTAGGGAAAGATCCACTTATCCTCGCCCCGGCGCACGCTCTCCCACATCCCAAGCGTATCGTCCGGGACCGTGCCACGGAATTGGTAGTCGCGCACGATCCTTCTTAGGAGCCTTACGTCGGTGGTGCGGATGCGGTTGTGGTTATCCAGGTTGATGCAGGTGAGGGCGCTGACATAGATGCGGAAGATCATATCCTGCGGCAATTCCCCCGCCAGCGCGGGGTTGAGCCCATGGATACCCTCCATGAGGATGGGCTGGCCCTCCCCCACCTGAAGCGGCACGGTTTTTTCTTCCCGCCGGCCTGTCTGAAAGCTGAACCTGGGCATTTGCGCGGTTCTGCCGGAAAGAAGCGTTTCCAGGCAATCCCCAAGCAGGGGCAAATCGATGGTATGGATGGATTCCAGGTCCACGCTGCCGTCGGGTTCCGGAGGGATGGCGGCGCGATCCAGATAAAAATCATCCATAGACAAAAGCGCCGGGCGCATGCCCAAAGCCTGCAGGTGTATCTTCAAACGGTTGGCAAAGGTGGTCTTGCCGCTGGAGGAAGGCCCGGAGATGAGCACCAGGCGCGCCTTTTTTTCCAGGATCTCATCGGCGATGGCCGCGATGGTGCGGTCATGCAGCGCCTCGTTGATGCGGATGAATTCCCTGAATCTGCCAGACTCAATCATCCCATTGATATCTGCGGCGTTGGTAGCATCCAGAATCTCGCACCAGCGCTGGGACTGGGCAAAAACAGCCAAATGCTTGGGCCGCTCCACATAGGGCGCGGGTCTTGTTGGGTCTTCGGGCCCGGGCATCTGGATCACAAGGCCCGGAAAGTGCTGCCTTAAGAAAAATACATTGACCCAGCCCGTGGAAGGGAGCATGGCCCCGTAAAAATATTCCCACATGCCCTGGAGGCCATAGACGGGAAAATCTTCTTTCGGCCGATAGGAAAGGAGCTGCACCGTATCCTCCTGCCCCGCCTTCAGAAAGTATTCTGCGGCCTTTTCCCGGCTCCACTGCTCTCGCTCAAAGGGCAGGTCGCTTTTGACGATGGCGCGCATCTCCTGCTCCAACTGCTTTACCTGGAACCTGGTCAGACACATGCCCATGATCTTCAAAAACAACCCGTAGCCGATGCTGTTGGCGATGCGTACCGTTTGCCCCGGAAAGACGCGCCTGGCGGCCAGTAAAAACACAAAGCGCAGCGTCCGCTCATAGATGCGGCGGCCTTCCTCGTGCTTGAATGTAATGGAGGCAAGGGTCATGTCCCTATCCAGCGGCTGATTAAGTTCCAGCACGCGGCCGCCGTCTAAAACGCCCAGCACTTCACGGGCCCTTTCCGGCCAAATCGTCTTGACAGCCTGGCTTACCGTTGTCCCGGCCGCAAGTTCGCCCTTGCGCCCGTCCAGGATGATAAACATGGCGGCGCCTCCTTTCCCCATTTTGTAAGCTCAAATCCCTTTTTGAAGCATGCCCTCAATCGTCAAAAGGCATGCTGGAACGCACGCCGCGGGTCAGGGCCTCATCGGGATCCGGGATGCCTTTTATTTGCATCTGCAATTGCTTGGTGTGTACGTAGGCCTTGTTTTGCGCCGTGGCCAGGGAAGACATGAGCACCATGCTCACCTGCCCATCCTCCAATAAAGCCAAGCGAAGGCGCACAAACGATGCGCCGTGGTCACGGCACTTGGCCAAGGCCACATACTTATCCGACGATTGGGGGACGTAGGGCGCCTCGAGCTGCGTTTTCTGGCTGCATACGGGGCACTTGGGCTGCTGGACGGCCTCCGCCTGGAGCGCGGCCTGGGCGGAAATAAAGGCAGCCGCGGGGCTGCGCAGGCGGCGCGACCTGTCCACATGTAAAAGCTTGCGGGGCTGCTGGGCGTATTGCAGCACAGCCTCAGGATCCGGCAGGCGGCTGAAAACCAGGGCGGTATAATAGGCATCATGCAGGGCGTTATGGAAGTTCCGGTCCTCCTGGGGCTCGATCTGCAAAAAGTCCATGGCAGCTTTTAAGCCCTTGCGCTCCTTGCCCATCTCGAACACGTCGCTGAACAGGCGCTGGATATCGCAAAGCGGGGGCAGCGTAAGCGGGCACTGGTAAAAATCCATGTTCTGCTTGAGCACCGATACGTCGTCGCACCCCCAGGTGAGCAGCGTGTAGTCCTCGCCGCACCAGGCAAAGAACTGCTCCATGGCGTCCAGAAAAGCAGGCGCGGAATCAAGCGTCTCATCATCCAGCTGGGTCATGCGACGGATGCGGGGGTGGATCTTTACATAGTGCGTGGGCCGAATAGGCAGGGAAAGGGTATCCACGATCTGCATGTCGTCGTCCAGCTTGACAGCACCGATCTGGATCATCTCAAACATGAGCTGATCCCCCACCGCCTTAAATACCCGGCTCTGATAGGACATAGGCTGGTTCCATTCCAGGTCGATAACGATATACTGCATGATCTAAACAGCACCTTTGGATTAATTTTCGGATGGCCTCGCGGCGCTCCTTCCAGCCAGCGCGCCGGTGCAAAAGGCGATATGGAGATTAAAGCCTCCCGTGTGGGCGTCCACATCGATCATCTCCCCGGCAAAGTAAAGGCCGGGCGTCAGTTTGCTTTCCATGGTGGCAGGGGAGATTTCCTTCACGGGGATACCGCCCCTTGTGACGATGGCCTCGTCAATGGGCCTTATTCCGCTGATGGGCAGGGGCAATTCCTTGAGCAGCGTCTTTAGCCGCTGCCGCTCCTCCCGGGATATCTGATGAACCGGCTTATCCCCCGGGATGCCCAAGAGCCTTGGGAAAATGTCCGCCAGCTTGCCCGGCAGAAGGCCCGGCAGGAGGTTGGCAAATTGCTTGCGGCTCATTTCGGCAAAATCCCGCAGAAGCCGCGCCTCGAGCTGCTCCGGGGTAAGACCTGGCTTTAAGTCCAGGGTAATACGCCACTGATCCGGCGGATAAGCGATGAGGTGGCTGCTCATTTCCAGCGTCAACGGACCGGAGATGCCAAAGTGGGTAAAGAGCATTTCCCCCTGCTCGCTGTAGGCCGCCTTGCCCTGGCATTTGGCGCTTAAACGGACGTTTTTGAGGGAGAGACCAGCCAGTTCCCCCACCCAGCTTTCCGAGGCCACCAGAGGCGCCAGAGATGGCTGCAAGGGGGTGATGGTATGACCCGCCTCTTGGGCCAATTGATATCCATCGCCTGTAGAACCAGTGACGGGATAGCTTTTCCCGCCGGTGGCAAGGATCACCGCGTCTGCGGCGATAGTTTCGCCCGATTCCAACTGGACCCCGCGCACCCGGTTATCTTTCACGATCAGGCTTTTCACCCGGGCATTCAATCGCACCTGGACGTTTGACCTGCGCAGCTCCAACGAAAGGGCGCGCGTCACATCGCTGGCCTTGTTGCTTTGGGGGAAGACCCGCCTTCCCCGCTCTACCACGAGCGGGCAGCCCGCGCTTTCCAGCATCTCCATCAGTGCATTTGTGGGAAGCAGGGCAAGCGCGCCATACAGAAAGCGGGGGTTCCTGGGTACCTGGCTCAGAAAGGCCTCCCGGTCGCAATCATTGGTTACGTTGCAGCGGCCCTTGCCCGTGATGTAGATCTTCTTGCCCAGCTTTTCGTTGCGCTCAAGGATCGTGACAGCTGCGCCTTCCTTAGCGGCGTACAGGGCGGCCATCATGCCCGCCGCGCCGCCGCCCACAATTAAAATTCTATTCATCTTCCTTCATCAGGTAGACCTGGTTGGCGTCCCAGATGCTCTCCAGTTGCTTGAAGTGCTCGCTCA
>JAEWAH010000104.1 GCA_023391725.1 Bacillota bacterium
GGGCTTCTTTCTGAAAAGAAGCCCTCCCCGCCGACACTTACAAAATATACTCTTTCATCGCCCCGGGCTGGCCGTCCATCTCCCGGCGCTTTTTTGCATACTTTTCGTTTTCGTTGCCCAGCACGGCGTAGGAAGCGATCTTGCTTTCCTCCACGCCCGGCTGGTTGTAGGCGTCGATGTCCAGCAACTCGCCGGCGTAGGCGGTGGCCATCTCGAAGAAGAACAGCAATTGGCCGATGGTGTGGGCGTTCACTTGCGGCAGGGTGATCACCTGGCTCATGCGCCCGGCGCGGTAGAGAGCGTATTCGGTGCCGGTAAGCTCAGCCCCGATCAGTTGGTTCAGGCTCTTGCCGCCTAAGAAAGCCACATCCGCAAAGGCCTCGCAGCCGTGAGGAATGGGCGACTGGGCGCGGAATTCGCCAACTTTCAGGAACGTGATCACCTTGTCGTAAGGGCCTTCGGTGTACAGCTGCAGCTGGCTGTGCTGGTCGGTAACGCCCAGGGCCTTGGTAGGGGTCTGGCCGCAGTTCACGGCCATGCCCTTGCGGGTCACATTCTTGCCCAGGGACTCGGCCCAAAGCTGGCAGAACCAATCGGCCATAAATTTCAGGCTGTCGGCGTAGGGCATCACCACCTGGACGTTCGTATCCATCTCCTGCATGGCGATGTACTGCAGCACCGCCTCCAGGAGCGCAGGATTTTGCCACACGTCGTCCGTTTTGCATCGGGCGTCCATATCCGCCGCGCCGGCAAGCATCGCTTTGATGTCGATGCCGCAAACCGCCGCGGGCAGAAGGCCTACGGGAGAAAGCTCGGAGAACCGCCCGCCCACGCCGGAGGGGATGTAAAACAGCCGGAAGCCTTCCGTCTTGGCCAACTGGATCAGGTTGCCCTTTTCCATATCGGTGGTGGCGATGATATGCTTTTGCCAGCCCGCGCCTACTTCCTTTTTCAGAAGCTCGCTGACGATCAGATATTGGCTCATGGTCTCGGCCGTGGCGCCAGACTTGGTGATCACGTTGAAGCAGGTTTTCTTCACATCGATCACGTCAAGTAGGGATTGCATCCGCTCCGGATCGATGTTGTCTTCCACATAAAGCTTCGGCCCACCGCGCTTGGCTGCCGGAAGCTCGTTATAGTGCAGGTGATTGAGCGCCTGCTGCACGGCGATGGGGCCTAGGGCAGAACCGCCGATGCCCAGCACCACGAAGGTGTCAAAATCCCGGCGGATGTCCGCGGCGGTCTTTTCCACCTGATTAACGATCTCGGCCTGATTGAAGGGCAGCTCCATCCAGCCCAGCCAGCCCTCGCCGCGGCGCTTTTGCAGGTCCTGATTGGCCTTTTTCGCGTAAGCGGCCATGGCCTCCACCTGCTCCACAGCAATGCCGTATTGCATGCCCAGGGTATCGGCCATCATGTGATTGACATCCAGGGTGATCCGCTGATTCGCCATAGGTTCGTCCTCTCCTCAATCAACCATTAAGCAAAATTTTCAAGCCATTATACCATAGTTTCCCGCCGCGCGGAACAGAAATTCACAAATATGCGGGAAGCAGGCTTTTTGATTTGCGTAAGGTTTCAAAATGGGCTACAATCAGGATATGTACGCAAACGCTTGGAAAGGCAGGGCATCTATGCCAAATAAGCTGGAGCTGATGGAGCTGCAGACAAAAGCGCTCTTTACCCACGACAGCGAATTTCTAATCCGAAGTATTAACGATCCGGACGGCAAGCCTGCGCCGCGCTTTTTCCTGGGGCGCACCACCGAAGGGAACGTGCTGCGCTTCCGGTATGATCTGCCGCAGGATATCAGTAGAAAACTTGCGGACCTGATCGCCCAAGAGCCGGTAAGTTGTTATTTAAAAAGGGATGCGGCTCTGTTGAAAAAGATAAATGAAGTCCTTGGAGAGCACCGGGAAGTTGAAAAGGCTTACGAGGGACCTGCCTATAGGATACCAAAAGGGAACCCTTTCCCCAGCGACGTAATCAGGATCACCCAGGACAATGTGCACCTTTTGAAAAACAGCTTTGATTATATGCTGACGGAGCTCCCCTATTGGGAGCCGTGTTTTGTGAAGTTTGAGGATGGGAATGCTGCTTCGATCTGCTTCAGTTCTCGCATTGCCACGGCATCCCACGAGGCGGGTGTTGAAACCTTGCCAGTCTTTCGCGGGAAAGGGTATGCCGCTCAGGCTGTTGCTGCCTGGGCGCAGGCCATTTATGAAATGGGCAAGCTCCCCACGTACAGCACCTCCTGGGAGAATACCGCGTCACAGGCTGTGGCGAGAAAGCTGAACTGCGAATTATACGGCGTTGACCTGTCGGTGTATTAGCAGAACACCTTGCGAAGATACGCAAGGCTTTCAAGCAATGCAGTTTCATCTGCGGCCTGGGCGGCATAGGGCTCCAGGAGGATATCTCCCTGATAGCCTATGTTTTCAAGCGCCCGTTTGAACCGGGGGAAATCGAAGACACCCTGCCCCGGCAAACACAGGCTGCCGGCTTCATCCCAATCCAACACATGAACGTGGCAAAGCCGCTCCCCAAAAACGGGGAGAAAATCAAACGGGTCTTCCCCGGCCTGATACGCCTGCTTGATATCCAGCACAAAGTGCAGATTCGGGCAGGCTTCTTTCAATTCGGCCGCGTCCCGGGGGCTTCGCAGCGCGCACCAGGAAACGTTTTCCCAGGCCAATTGAATGCCCTGCTCCCCAGCCTGCGCCAAAAGATCGGCCACGGTCTCCCGCAGCCGGGGCACGCGCCCGGGCCGCAGCCCGCCACGCACATCCGGCGGGCCATGGAAAACCAGGATACGCGCCCCCAGTTCATGGCCGCAATCCAGCACCCCGGAAAATGATTCGAAGGCGTCCTGCCGCTGTCTTGCCGACGCGCCAAACAGGTCGCCTTCATACTGATTGCTCTTGGAGTGGATGGCCAGGCAGTCAAGGCCGCCTAATGCCTCGCGCACCTCCCGCCCAAAGGCCGCGCTGTATTCCGAGCGGGTCTCCAGAAAGATCTCGCAAAAATCCAAGGGCAGCTTTATAAGGTGCGCGGCGGACTCCTCCGTCTCCAGCCTTCCGTAGAAGGCGGCGGAGGAAAGCCCAAGGCGCATCATAGTCCCCCTCCGCCAGACAACTCATCCAGGGACAAGGCAAAGCTTGGCACAAATTCCGCCATGAAGGCCTGCACCTCCGGCATGTCGATCTCCTGGATGGATTTCAAAACCGAGGCCTTGGCCAGGTGGAATTCTGTGTTCCCGGCCTTTTCTTCCTCCACGCATTTAATGTAGGCGCAGATGCGGTCGGCGGCCTTCACCAGCCGCCACTCGTAGTTATCCTCCGCATGGACCAAATAAGGCTGATAGGCGCTCTGCATGTCTTCGGGAAGCATGGAAAGAAGCGTCTGGGCTGCCAGGTCTTCCAGCTTCTTGTATTCGGTGCGCATGAAAGGGTTATGGTACTTGACCGGGGTGGGCAGATCACCCGTGATCACTTCCCCCGCGTCGTGGTACACGGCCAGGGCCATCACGTGCTCCGGGTCCACCTGCCGGTGAAAGCGGGTGTCGGCCAGGATGGCCAGCCCGTGGGCGATGAGCGCGGCCTGCAAAGCGTGCTCCATATCGTTTTCTGGCTGGGTGTTGCGCATCAGCCCCCAGCGCTGAATAAACTTCATCCGGGACAAATAGGCGTAAAAGTGCTTCATGTTCTGCTCCCTTGACAGTATGAATGGTTATGTTATAATCATACCCGAAAACTGCATCCACCGCTAGGGGGGCAACACGGTTTTTTGCCGTGGCTGAGAGGGCGACAT
>JAEWAH010000151.1 GCA_023391725.1 Bacillota bacterium
ATCTCCCCCCGGCGCACGCTGAAGGAGACGTTGTTCACCAGCTTTTTCTCATGATGGCGGCTTAAAACGTTGAGGTTTTGCACCGTCAGCGCCGGGGCCCCGGGGCGCGGCGGCGCCTTTTCCACCACAAAGCTCACCTTGCGGCCCACCATCATTTCCGCCATTTGCTCCACGCTTGTTCTACCCACATCCACTGTGCCGATGAACCGGCCCTTGCGCAAAACCGTGCAGCGGTCAGCCACCTGCTTGATCTCATTGAGTTTGTGGGTGATGAAGAGGATGGATTTCCCCTCGGCCTTGAGCCCCCGCATGATCTTCATCAGTTCCTCGATCTCCTGAGGCGTGAGGACTGCCGTGGGCTCGTCGAAGATGAGCACCTGATTGTCCCGGTAGAGCATCTTCAATATCTCCACCCGCTGCTGCATGCCCACGGTGATTTCGGAAATCAGCTTGTCCGGGTCCACCATCAGGCCGTAGCGCCGGGAAAGATCGACGACCTTCTTGCGGGCTTCTTCCATATGCAATACGCCGTGGCGGGTGGTCTCCACCCCCATGACGATGTTTTCAAGCACAGTAAAATTGTGCACCAGCTTGAAGTGCTGATGCACCATGCCGATGCCTAGTGCATTGGCATCGTTGGGATTATGGATGCGGACCTGCTTGCCATCCTTTAAGATGGAGCCGCTTTCGGGTTGATACAGACCAAACAGCACGCTCATCAGCGTGGATTTGCCCGCGCCGTTTTCCCCCAGAAGCGCGTGGATCTCCCCACGTTTCACCTGCAGGGTCACATCATCGTTGGCGCGGATCCCAGGGAAATCCTTGGTGATGTGAAGCATCTCAATGACGTAGTCCATTGCGCCACTCCTTCGGGTTGTCCAGATGGACGGATGCTTTGGTTCCATTAATAGCGAATTGTGATGAATATAAAGAGTTACGCGCTTTAGGCGCGACCAGGGCGATCCTACCCCCTGGACCTTCGGACGCCGCGCCTGTAGGGTATCCATGCGAACTGGTATACTTTCGCTTCATCGGCGGCAAGGGGGGATTCGCGCCTATGGGCGCGACTAGGGCGATCCTAACCCCTGGATCTTCGGGCTTCTTACAGAATAAGAGGGCAGGCAGTTTTTCTGCCTGCCCCCTTGCGTACCAGTAAGGTATGGGAATGGAATTACTTGACTTCTTCCACCTTCACGATGGTGGTGCCAAGGTCTGCCAAAGTATTGGGCACTGGCTTGCCGTCGGCATCCAACTCGGCCTTGACATCCTTGACGAGGGTGACTTCGCCAGCAGCCAGCTTGGCATACAGGGCGTCGTAATCGGCCTGGGTGAACTTCTCGAACTTGGAGGTAGCCATGGGCAGGCCCACGCCGTTCTTGTCGGCGCCCAGAACCCAAGCTTCACCAGCGGGGAAGGTGCCGGCATAGTAGGCGGTCAGCGCCTGATTCACAGCGGCGGACAGGCCCTTCATGGCAGAGGTGATAACGCGGGCAGACTTGCTGCTCTGGTCCACGTCCACGCCGATGACCTTGCCGTTTTCGGTGGCCTCGGCAGCAGCCATGACGGAGTTGCCCACGGCGCCGCCGCAAGCGAAGATCACCTGGGTGCCGGCGCTATACCAAGCGGCGGCCAGAGCCTGGTTCTCGGGGGTGGCGGCGAAATCGCCGGTGTAGTGGTACTTCAGGCCGATTTCAGTCAGGCCCATTTCCTTGGCGGCAGCTTCCGCGCCCTGCACAAAGCCGTAGCCATAGCGGACGACGGCGGGAACCGGCATGCCGCCCATGAAGCCCAGCTGGGTGTAGCCATCCTTCACCGCAGCGTAGCCGGCCAGATAGCCAGCCTGCTCCTCGGCAAAGACGATACCAACAGCGTTCTTTTCAGTGCGGAATTCGGTGTAATCGGCGTTATGGGGATTGCCGTCGATGAGAATGAAGTTCACATCTTGATACTTGTCCTGGGCAATGAAGATGGGTTCTTCAAACAGGAAGCCGGGGGTCACGACGACCTTGGCGCCGGCGGCCACGGCAGCGTCGATCTGATCCAGATACGCGTTGGTGCTCTGCTCGGAGGGCTTGTAGTAGAGTTTGGTCTTGCCGTTTGCTTCGGCATAGGCCACAACGCCTTCCCAAGTGCCCTGGTTGAAGGACTGGTCGTCGATGGTCCCGATGTCGGTGATCATGGCGATTTCAGCGCTCTCGGCCAAAGCGGTGAGGCCCAGCCCCAGGGTCAGCACCATGGTAAGAAGAAGTGCAAGCGCCCTTTTCATGAATGGTATTCCTCCTCGTACGATTGCCTGCGGGATTTTTCGCAGGTGGTTATCGTAAGCATTATACCAGAAGTGTATAAACAATAAAAGAGCATTTCCCTGACTTCATAAAAAAGTTATATATTCCCAATGTATACAATCCCATTATTTGTCGGCGCTGAATTTGGCGAAGCCTTCGCCCAGAACCTCATGGGCCTCGGTGATGAACATGAAGGCGGCCTCATCCTCCTGGCGGACGATCTCCTTGACACGGGGCACCTCCTGGCGCCCAAGCACGCACAGGATCACCGGCCGCTCACGGCCGGAATAAGCGCCCCGGGCCGTGAGCAGCGTCACGCCCCGCTCCATCTCCTCCATGATGCGGCTGGTGACGGCTACGGTCCGCTCTGTGATCACAAAGCAGGCCTTTTGGGTAGAGAAACCGTCCAGCACTACGTCCACAGCCTTGGCGGTCACAAAAATGCAAATCAGCGCGTACAACGCGTGCTGCGCCCCAAGCACAAAGCCCGCCCCCGTGACCACCAGAAAATCGATGGCAAACAGGAACGCGCCAATCGATATAAAAGGAAAGCGCCGGTGGACCATCCTGGCGATCATATCGGAACCGCCGGTGGTGGCTTCGCCCCTGAAGATGATCCCCACGCCTACCCCGAGCAGCACCCCGCCGTACACCGCCCCCAGCAATACATCATTGGTGAGGGGCGGCACATCGATGGCATCGATCGCCACTGAGAAGAGCACTGTGGCTACCAAAGACCGCCACACGAACACCCGGCCCATGGCATGGAAACCGATAATGAACAGCGGCAGGTTCAAAACCATGCTGGTCACGCCCACCGGGAGCCCGAACAGCTTGTTCAGAATAGTGGCTACGCCCGTAAGCCCTCCGGGGGCAATGCTGTTGGGCAGCAAAAACATGGGGTAGGCCAGGCCGCCCAGGACACAGCCCACCACGATCTGAACATAGCCAAGCACCCGCTCCCGAACGATCAACTTACTAAGGTTGTCCACCTGCCGCTTCAAAAAAATCCCTCCCCGTCCAAGCGCCGGATACTATCATAATGGCAGGGGAAAACGCCGCTTCCCGCATTCGAAAGCAGCGCCTTCCTGATTCATACTAATTAGAAATCTTCATGCATCCAAAGCGGCGAAGGATTTTTGCGAGACAACGAATCGGAGCGATGCAGCGCTCGCAGCCTGCGTGGAACAGATGAGGAGGCCGTACCCCCACGCCCCGAAGGGGTGATGGGCTAAAATGAGGGAGGCCGAAGGCCCGACTGGCCCGTCAGCGCAGTGAGTATGGCTGTACTCAGCGCCCCGCCAGGGGTAACGGACGAAAACGCACTGCGCGAAAAAATCCGCCGTGGCGATGCAATAAGGTTCAGAATTAGTATTAATTCGCTTGGGGCCGGTCCGAAGCACCCAGGGAAATGGCCAGAGCCCGGTCCACTTTTACCATCAGCTCCTCATCCACCCGGCCCAGCTTTTCCATCAGGCGCTTCTTCTCCAGGGTACGAACCTGCTCAGC
>JAEWAH010000157.1 GCA_023391725.1 Bacillota bacterium
GTGCTGTGCTTCAGCGCCGCCTGCTGCTTAAAATCCGGCGGCGTGCTCCTATTGGACGAGCCTGCAGTGCACCTGCATCCAAGCCAGGTAATGGGGCTGCTAACCACCCTGGAAGGTTACTGCCGCAAGGCAAACGCTCAGCTGCTGCTCGTATCCCACAACCCGGCCGTGTGGCAGCGGTACACTGAGCTTGGCCTGTGCGTGGATTTGGAGGTAGGCCATGGCGGCGAATGAAAACGCTCCTGCGCTCTTCCTTCGGGAAACGGCGGCCACCCCGGGCAAAAAGGTGCTTTTTGTGGAGGGCACGGGGGATGTTTCCTTTTTGACCCTCATGCTGGATAAACCCCCGCTCCGGGAGGAAAACATCCTGGCTGACTGGGTCATCGCCCCGGCCGGGGGCAAGGACGCTGTTCTGCGCTTGCTCAAGGAGCAGCCCACGCTGCACGGCATGGTGGACCGGGATGCCTGGGACGAAAAGGAGTGCGCGAAAAAGCAGCAGGAGTACAAAACGCTGCACATCCTGCCCAGGTTCTGCATCGAAAACTTTCTCATCTGCCCGGATGAACTGGCCGGGGCTATTCCCGCGTTCCGGGAGCTTGCGCCCATCATCACCCGGGAAGTCCCCAACGCTGTACGCCACGCCTGCCTGTGGCGGGCCGCCCAGCCGCTGTATGAAGAACTTTTGCAGGCGGGGTTCAACCGCGCGCTGCTCCATTACCCACCCCCGGATGAACCAGAGATGAAGAGGCTGCTGGGCGATTGGCAGCAATTATTGGGCCCGGAAAACGTGCGGGTGCGCATGGACGAGGCCCTGCGCCAGATGGACGGTGCCTCCCCACACGACCTTCTGGCCCGCTTCACCCACGGCAAAGTCTTCTGGCGCGGCTGCGTGGAAGCCTTGGCCGCCCGCGTCTTCCCCGGGCTTAAAAGCGATGAGCTCCGCCGGGCGGTCTACCGCCGCGTACCCCTGCCAAAGGATCTGGAGGCGTTTTTGAGGGGGATATTCCTAGGGAAGTAGGCAAAAAAGAAGTGCTATTCCCCTCCAGAGGAGGGGTGGCGCGCAGCGCCGGGGTGGTTGTGGTGCGTCGTGGCTAAAACGCCTTACAAATCACTCTGGACCATCCGCTACGCATCAACCACCCCGTCCTGCTTTGCCGTCCACCCCTCCTCTGGAGGGGAATGGGAGACAGCTCCTACCGCAGAGCGCGATGCTTATGCAGTGCCGCACAACAAACCATTCTCTGGCATTCGCCCCGAGTCACAAGCGGGCGATCACCGATCGCCCCTACAGCGCTATGCAGGAATTGGCTGCCTATCTGCTCCCATGCTGATCAAATCGCAGCGGCAGGAAACAAATGGCGCTGTAGGGGCGCATACCATGCGCCCGCCTGTTACAGCCGCGCCCGCCCGAGAAATGAAAAACTTCTTTCCCCTTCTATCACAGGCACCCCCACTCTACCAAAGAACAGGAGGCTACTCATGAAAAAATTCTTTCAGGACTTCAAAACCTTCGCCCTGCGGGGCAACGTGCTGGATCTGGCTGTGGGCGTCATCATCGGCGGCGCTTTTGGCAAGATTGTCTCCTCCCTGGTCAATGATTTGCTCATGCCCCTGATCGGCCTGCTTCTGGGCGGCTTCAACTTGTCCGGCGCGTTCTACGCCCTGGATGGCAAAACATACGCCTCTATTGCGGAAGCGACCGACGCGGGCGCGGGCACTCTCAATTACGGCCTGTTTATTCAGACTGTCATCGATTTTTTGATTGTCGCCCTGTGCATCTTCCTCTTCCTGCGGGTCATTGCAAAAATGCTGCCCAAAAAGAAAGAGGAGGCTCCCGCCCCCGATCCACGCCTGTGCCCCTTCTGCCTCCAGCCGGTGCACGACAAAGCTACCCGCTGCCCTCATTGCACAAGTCAGCTGTGAATGGACTGACTCCTTCCGTCACAGCATCAAAGTTTGATCGTCAGAATCCCACCACCGCTTCGCTGTCCCCCTCCCTGCCTCATCTGCCTCCTCCGTCGGCACCTTCCCCTAAAGGGGAAGGCAAGTCGGGAGGCTTTTTTGTTTCCCTATAGTGCGAGGGCAATGTGGACATCACCCCCCTACGTCAACCACCCTGTCCCCATCGGGTCCACCCTTCCATGGGAGGGTGGCGCGCCAGCGCCGGGGTGGTTGATATGTGGCGGCACATTGATCTTCCAGTGCTTTATAGCACTGCTCCAGATCCGCCCTGCTCATCCTTCGAAGATCGCTTCCAACCGCAGCCAACTGAGGATTGTGGAAAGGCCTTATACCCTCCTGAGCATCCCCCGGCTGGCCTTGACCATCCACTCCACCGCCTGGGCGTCCTTGCGGAATTCCGAAGGCGTCATGCCGGTGATCCCCCTGAAGGTGGAGAAAAAATGGTTGTAGCAGTTGAACCCCACCTTTTCGCTCACCTGGGACACGGGCACGGAATCAAACAGGATGAGGCGCGCGGCATGATAAACGCGGACCTTGTTCAAATAGCTGATGATGTTTTCCCCGGTCTCCTTTTTGAACAAAAAGCTCAAGTGGTTGTAACTCACGCTGCAATGGCGGGCGACGTCGTTTAACCGGATGTCCTTTTGGTAATGCAGGTGCAGGTAGTCCAGCGCCTGGTCGATGCTGTGGGAATAAGGGGTCGCCGTCCCCGTGGCGTCGTGATCGGCCAAATCGCCAAACATGCGGATGAAGAAGGGCTCCAGCGCTTCCGGCTCCCCGGGCAGCGGCTTTGGCGCTTCCCCCGGGATGCCCAGCAGCTGCTTCAATTGCATGTAAAGGGAGAGGACCTTGCGCGTGAAGCCGTCCAGATCGTTTGCTTCCCGGGCATTGACATACAGCACGTGGATCAATTTCGCGGCCAGTTCCTTTTGATGGTTCACCACCGCCAGCATCAGCGACATGCACTCCTCCGATGTTAAGGAGGTCTTGCTTGCCTGCGTCTCCTGGGCGCATTCCCGGTGGAAAAGCTCATAGGCGCGCGTAAGCTGTGCCGCGTCCGCGCAAAACCTTTGCGGCAGGAATGTATAGGCGATGTTGTGGTACTTCGCCAGCGCCTTTTTGATCGTGTCTACATGTTCCTCCCCTTGCGCCGCCTCCCCGGAGAAGAAGATCACCAGCTCGCCCCGTGCGGGGGAGCAGACGACGGCGCCGGGAACATCGTTTAATATATGCCGGCATGTTTGGTGGATGCTGCTCACCTGCGCATCCACCAGCGCCCGGTCGTCCGACCTGTATCCGTAGGCCAGCATGCCGGACAGATTGCCCGCACCCGGCTCCTGCCCCGTAAGCAGCTTTACCAGGCGCGATTCCTCGTCCTCCTGCTCCCCCGATGGCGTCGTATCCACGCCGTTCTGGGATAAAAGCGCCAGGATGCCGTCCCTGGTAATCTCATGCTTCAATAGATAATCCTTCGCGCCGTGCTTCATGGCCTCCCGAACGTAGGGGTAATCGGAATAGCTGCTGAGCATCACGCACAGAATGTCCGGGTCCAGCGCGCGGATCTTGTTCAAAAGCGATATCCCGTCCATATCGGGCATGCACACATCGATAAAGGCGATGTCGGGCCGGTCGGATGCAAGGTAGCTCAGCGCCTCCTGGGCGTTGTGCGCCTCATAGGCGATGCAAAGGCCGTACTGCGCCCAGTCCGCCAGGGTGAAAAACGCGTTGAGGGCCAGAAAATCATCGTCTATCAGTAGGATCCGTTTCATGCCTCCCCCTCCTTTTTTACACAGGGCAGCAGGATGTCTACACGTGTGTACGCCCCCAGCCGGGAGCTGATATGCAAGCCGTACTTTTCGCCAAAGCGCATGCGGATGCGCTCGTTCACGTTATGGATGCCGATGCCGGAAAAGCGCATCTTGCTGGTGTTGTGCCGGGTGAGCAGCAGTTCCTCCAACTGTTTTTCGTCGATGCCCTGGCCGTTGTCCACCACGGAGATCATCAAATCATCGTCTTTACGCTTGACATAGATGCGGATGATCCCTTTGCGAAGGTCCTGGGAAATGCCGTGGATGATGGCGTTTTCCACAATGGGCTGCAAAATCATCTGCGGCGTCAAGAAATCCAAAGTATCCTCGCTCACCCGCATTTCCAGCTTGAAATCGTCAATGTACTGGTACTTACAGATCTCATAATAGTTTTCCACATACTCAAGCTCCTGGCAAAGGGGGATCAATAGCCCCTCGTTGCTCAGCGCCGCGCGCAGAAGCTGGATGAGGGACGTGGCCATCCTGTCGATATGGTCCATGCCCTGCATCTGCGCCAGGTTGCGCATATTATTGAGAGCGTTGTACAAAAAGTGGGGGCTCACCTGGGCGCGAAGCACCTGGATTTCCAGCTCGTGCTCCTTGCGCTCCCGCTCCTGGTTTTCCCGGAGCAAGGTGGAAATGTGTCTTGCCATGTGGTCAAAAGCCAGGCTCAATTGCCCAAACTCATCCTGGGAGGGAATGAGCTTTATTTGTTCGTACTCCTTGCGCTCCACCCGGCCCATGTTCTCCTGCAT
>JAEWAH010000161.1 GCA_023391725.1 Bacillota bacterium
GAACAGACGATTACATGCATCAGCTGCCCGGTGGGCTGCCGCATGCAGGTGGTTACGGAAAATGGCAAAGTTGTTTCCATTACCGGCAACAGCTGCAAGCGCGGCGAGGTGTACGGAAAGCAGGAGAGCATTTCCCCCGAGCGCATGGTCACCGCCGTGGCGCCGGTTCAGGGCCGCGAGATGCCGCTGAGCGTGAAGACCCAGCGGCCCATTCCTAAAAAGGATATCGCCCAGTGCATGAGGGAGATCCGTGCGTTGCGTTTGACGCCCCCGATCCGGATGGGGCAGGTGGTGCTGGAAAACGTGTGCGGGAGCGGCGTTCCCGTGATCGCCACAAAAAGCGTTGAATGAGTCAATGAAAAGTGGACAAAGGCTTTTACAGGATTTCTACAGGCGGGACGTGCTCCTGGTCGCTCCGGAGCTGGTGGGCAAGATTGTTTGTCGCCGCTTGGAGGATGGCACGGTGCTTCGCGGGCGCATCCGGGAGGCGGAGGCTTACCGGGGCGAGGAAGACCAGGCCTGCCACGCAAGGCATGGCCGTACGGCGCGAAACGAGCCGCTGTACCAGGCGGGGGGCGTCAGTTACGTGTACCTAATCTACGGGCTGCATTGGCTGTTCAATGTGGTGACGGGAGAGCGCGACATTCCCCAGGCGGCGCTGGTGCGGGCGCTGGAGAAACCCCTTGACGGCCCGGCCAAGTGGACGAAGGCCTTTGGGATCGGTAAGGCGCAAAGCGGGCTGGATCTGATAAACGGGCAGGAAATATGGCTGGAGGACGACGGCTGCCGCCCGGAGATTACGGCGCTGCCCAGGGTGGGGATCGATTATGCCGCGCCGCCATGGCGGGAGATCCCGTGGAGGTTTGTATATAAGGAAGTTTAATCGTTAATTAAAGCCGGGGGGTGCTTTCTTTAAGAAGGTATCTTCCGGTTTTCACTTTCCCTCAAATCCGGCGCGAGAGCATTCCCTTCTTTTGGAGGGAAATATATGCTGTCATACAAAAAAGCGCCGGAGTCCGGCGCTTTCTTGATGTAGCAGCTTATTTATTGCTTTTCAAACATGTCCTTGCCCACGCCGCACACGGGGCACTCGAAGGTTTCGGGCAGGTCTTCAAAGGGGACGCCGGGCTCCAGGCCATTGTCAGGATCGCCTACGTTAGGATCGTAGACATAGCCGCAAACGGTGCAAACATAAACATCCATCGGAATCTACCTCCGTTTACTAGATTGGAGAGGATCGCCCCCTCGTCTTCCTGATTATACCATGGTTGAGGGGAAAATGAAACCGGAAATTGTGTCGCTTTTTTGATTTGCTTCTTCCTGTTCGTCTTTCCTCAGGAGGTTAGGTGTTTTGCTCCTGCGGGAGCGGCCAGAGCTTTCCGGTCGCCCTGGACCTTCGGGCACCATCTTGTTGCGAGGAAAAGAATTCTCTTGTATAAAGCTTGTAATGACATTGAGAATCCAGATAGCTTTATTTCTCTTTATAGAGTTTTCAGGGGAGGGTTTTTTTCAAAGGACCCTCCGATTACTTCACATATTCATCCTCACGCAAAATACAGCATCAGTCCGCCGTAGATGTTGAAGGCGACGCCCCAGATCATCAAGAGGCCGGTGAGCGGGCCGGGCTTTATTGGGTGGCGCAGGGTAAGAAGGAAGAGCGCGGGACAAAGGTCGATGAGGTAACGGGCGCCGAACTGCCATCCTCCGAAGGTGCGGTGCAGAAGCAAAAGGAAAAAGTGTACGAGAAGACTCAGCACCAGTGCGCCATCCAGCCAGCGCAGGCGGCGTTTGAACAGCCCGTAAACGAGCGCCGCGGCGCCAAGGAGGAACAGGGGGTTGGATAGGTAGAAGGCAAATCCATCAAAGCGGAAAAAGTCCAGCCGGCCTGCATTCATATAGGGCAGGCGGAAGATATTCAGGAAATTATCCGGAACGTAGGCCAGGGAGAACTGCGTCCCGTATGTTTGAAATTCGGGAAGGTAGGTATGGCCAAACTCGAAGAAGCTGCCGAACCGCGCCATGTTATACGCGCCGTAGGCGATGCCGATGAGGACCGGGGCGATCAAAAGAGGAAGCATGGCGAAAAGGGCCCGGACGGGCTTTTTTTCTTTTTGTTCCCGAAAATTTTGATAGGCCATGAAAAGGGCGGGCAGGGCGTATACCGCCTGGAAGGGGCGGCAGCCCACCGAAAGGGCCAGGGCAGTAAGCCCCGCGCCCCAGGCAATGGGTGTCTTGCCCAAGAGAAGGCGAAAAGCGCAGAGCGTCAAGAGGAAAGAAAGGGCTTGGGCCTGATACCATACGCCCCCGAACCAGCACATGTTCAGAAGGTTGCACCCGGCCACCAGGAAGGCGGCAAAGACGGCGGATGAAAGGTCGCCTTTCCCAAGGCGGCGGCACAAGGAATAGCCGACCAGGTAACTGGATAGAAAATAGCAAAGGTTCACCAAATGATTGGGGGTCAATTCTCCGTAAATGAAGGTGAGCAGCCACAAGGGCAGCGTGGGAACGGGGGGGAAGCTCACATAATATTGTCCATGATACACGGCCAGCTCCAGGTGAGGCACATCCGCCGGGAGGTGCAGAAGCCCGGCCCGCCAGGCCAGCGCCTGCAGCGTGTAGGAATCCTGCAGATCGTGGCTTGTTGGATCGATGGCAAGGGCATTTAGGCATATCCACCACAAAAGTGCCAGGCCGAGAAGACCCGTGAATCCCCAGCGCTGCTCGCTGGCGGCCCGAAACAGGGAGGCGATCCTCTTCATCATTTTGACTCCTTTTGTATAGCAGGGTTTTGTGGCGGGGGGGCGTTAAGTGACAGAGGCTCCTTTTGAAAGGTTCCAGAGCTGCCGGGCAAAGCGAAAACAAGGATTGCCGTATGGCGGCGCGCTGGGTCGTCACGCCCTACAGTCAACCACCCCGGCGCTGCGCGCCACCGCCGGAGGGGAATCGGGGAAAGCCTCCTCGCTATCTTACCAAAACAACTTGGCCCAGGGCCTGGGATTATCTGAGTCCTCTATTTAGAAAGGAGTGCCCATGAAGGCGATCTTGTACTTTCTGGTGGACCTGGTGGCCACCGTCCATGATTATCTGCTGCATCTGAACGACAGCTTCGAGCTGTATTTCAGCGATAAGGAGCTTCACTTTCTGGTGATGGGCGTGCTGGGTTTGGCGCTGTTTTTAGGGGTCAAGTGGCTGTTCAAAAGGCTGAGCCCCAGCGCCATAGCTTGGGTGTACACGCTTACCGTGATGGGGATGCTGGGCTTTGCCATCGAGATCGGGCAGTACGTGACCCACACGGGCAACATGGAGCTTTCGGATATCGCCATGGGGATGTGGGGCGTGATGGCCTTCGGGGCGGCATATACCCTTTTGCACTTGACTATAAAGGTGCTGCGCAAAGGGATCAAAGGAAATCGCGAAGGGGCCGGAGGCTGAAAGCATATTGGCCCGTGACCGGGTCGCGCTGGGAATAGTCCGCCCAGAGCAGGTTTTCACCGTTCCGGTACATAATGAAGGCGCCCAGCTTCGCCCCGGTTGGATACTCCCGGCGCAGCGCGGCGACGGCGGGCGCGAGGCGCGGATCGGGAATTTGAAGGCAGGCGGGAAGGCGACCGGTGTTATCGCTGATCAGCCTGTCCCAGACCATGGTTTCCCGCAGGACGTCCCGGTGCACGTTGGGAAGGCCTAAAAAGAAGGAAAAGGCAAGTTCTGTGAGCTTGTCCAACGACAAGCCCCCCGGCTGGGCAGAAATCAGATCCCCAAGGCGGCAGAACAGCTCAAAGGGCGTAAGGTTGCTGACCTGCGTCACTAGGTTCAGGGTCATGCGGAATTTGCCGCTGTTGTAAAGCCGATCCACCGCCTGCTCGCACCGCTTTAAAAGGCAGATATCTTGATAGGAAAGCCACCTGCTTTCAAGAATCTCATAGGGCGGCTCCGGGGAGTGGACGATGCCGTATTCCTCCCGCTGCTTCATGAGAAGGCTGCCAGGCAGAAGTTTCAAAAATCCCAGTTGCAGCATGTGGGCTTTTAAGGCAAAAGCTTTATTGAAGGACTCTCCGAAGGTCTTGAGATCTTCAAAGGGGAGGCCGGCAATGATGTCAACATGCAGGTGAATGTTCTGGCCTGCCAGCAGAAAAGCGACGTTCTTCACAACCTTGTTAAGATCGGTTTTTCTCTGGCAAGCTTCCAAGGTTTCCTTATGAAAACTCTGCAGCCCGGCTTCCATTTGAAAGAGCCCCTTTGGCGCAGTCCTTAAAAGCGCCAGCGTCTTGTCATCGAACAGATCCGCAGCCACTTCAAAGTGGAAACAGACGTCTGCAAAAGCTCCTTCCCGATGCTTCCTTATCAAAAAACGGAACAGCTTGCGCGCCCGTTCCCGGTCGCAATTGAAAGTGCGGT
>JAEWAH010000165.1 GCA_023391725.1 Bacillota bacterium
GCTGCTGGCCCGTGCACGGGCCGCAAACACGTTGCCGTCAGTATATCACAGGCAGGCCTTCCCCGCCATGGGAACAATCGTCGAAGGATGTCGTACGCTGCGTGAACCGTTCGCGCGGCCTCCCTCATGATTGGGTATAGTATACCAAATTCCGACGCATTTTGTAACCCTTCCTTCATTGCATTCAGGTGTTTTACAAGCTATAATGTACGCAGGATAAAAATCCGCACGCATATTACTGCCGGTGGTAAAATGCAGATAGGTTTGCATATTTATGCGCCGGGAAGGGACAAATCAGCATGTCAAGGCATAGGAACGATCTTATTTTCGCCCCACAACGCAAGCGCCGGGGGTGCAGTTTCCTGCTATGGCTGCTGATCCTGCTCGTCATTGTCCTGGGCGGTGTGCTGGTTGCCAACGACAGCCAAAACCACGCGGTAAAGCTGGAAAAACAGAGCATCCCCATCCTGGGCCTGGCAAGGGACCTGGAAGGGTTTCCTATCTTGCACATCAGCGATCTGCATGGCGCGCGGCTGGGAGAGGCGCAAAGCCTGATCGCCTCCGCATTAAAAGGCGTATCGTATAAAGCCGTATGCATCACCGGGAACATGGTGGGCCCTTCGGGGGACGTCCAGCCGTTCCTGGATCTTTTGTCGATCTTAAATAAATCCGTTCCCATTCTGTTCATCCCCGGTGACTCGGACCCAGCCCCCCTGTATACACAAGCCCACGACAGCGTTTCGGCCCTGGCGCCCTATATTACCGCCGCCCAAACGGCTGGGGCGGTCTACCTGGACGCCCCGTATAAGCTCACCGTAGGCAAGGCCACGCTGTGGTTTTCCCCGGAGAACGTGTTCTCCATGAGTTCGGAGACGCTGATCTCCTCCTGCCAGGGCCAGCTGGATACTCTGAATGCTGCGGGAACCGCCTCCACACCTGATGGCGCGGCCGCTGTCCGGGCTGCGGAATACCGGCTAGACGCTGCAAAACGCCTTCAAGAGGCTCGAAAAAGCATGCATGAGGGCGACCTGCACATCGCCCTTTCCCCTATCCCTCTCACCTATGATTATGTGCGCCAGCTCTGGGACTGGCAGAGCGGCGAAGGCGTTTCCATGCAGAATGTAACGCTGTCGCTGGCCGGGCACTTCAACGGCGGCCAGTGGCGCATCCCGGGTCTTGGGGCCATCTATGTGCCGGGCCTTGGCTTTTTCCCCGAGGACAAACAGGTACAGGGCTTGAACCGCGTGTCCACCATCACCCAGTACATCAGCCCTGGCCTTGGCTCCTCCGATATGTATCCCTATCAGCCCGGGCGGCTGTTCAACTCCCCCACCGTGACGTTGCTTACGCTTACTGGCCGCCCGCAATAAAGCCGAACCGGATTTAAAACGAATTTTAGCCTTTTTTGTCAATAAGTCCCATGTAAACTTGACAAACGAGTGAGGAAGGTGTATCGTATCCAAAAAACATAAAACAAACAAAGGGGTTTTGCATATGCCCGGTCTTCAATTCGCGCCGATGCTGGAAAGCCGGCCCATCCGGGAGATCGCCTACGAAGTTCTTAAGCATGCCATCGTCACAGGCGAGATCCCTGCCGGGGAACGCATTGTGGAAACCGATTACGCGGAAAGGCTGCACATCAGCCGTACTCCGCTTCGGGAAGCGTTGCGCAAGCTGGAGCGGGACGGCTTGGTGGAATATGTAATGCGCCGCGGCGTAGTGGTACGTGCCTTCACCATCGCGGATGTGGATGAAATCTACACCATCCGCAACGCTTTGGAATTGCTGACGCTGCCGGCCATCGTGAAGAACGTGACGGACGGAGACATCCGCTCCCTTAAGGAAATGCTGGGTCAAATGGATGCGGCGCTTCGGGAGAACAGCATAGAGAAGCTCTCCCCCCTGTCCCGTGCCTTCCATACGCAAATCATGCGTATATCAGGCCAGCCGCGGATATTGCGGGTCATTGAAAGCCAGGATGAGTACATCACCAGGTTCTCCGCCATGAGCATCGCCCAGGAGAGCCGCAGGCTGGAGGCCCACCAGGAGCACCACGAGATCGTAGACTGCCTGGAAAAGCGGGATTTACCCCGTCTGCAAACGCTAATGCAAAAGCATATCGAACGCAGCAAGGAAAATTGCCTTGCCGCGCTGAATAAGAAAAAGTGAACCGGATTCAACCATTGTACTTCCCTCCGGTGCTTATGCCGGAGGGAATATTTTTGAAAAGAGGTCCTATATTTTGTCCTATATCTCAAAGAAGGCAAATTATCATACCCATACGCCCCGCTGCAAGCATGCAGAAGGACCGGATGAAGCGTATGTCCAGGCCGCCATACAGGCGGGGTTCACATCCCTGGGGTTTGCGGATCATACCCCTTGGCCCTATCAAAGCGATTATGTGTCCGGCATCCGCATGACTGTTTCCCAGCTGCCCGATTACGTATCGTGCCTTCGCGAGCTGAAGGAAAAATATCGCGGCCAGATCAAGCTGCGCATCGGCCTGGAGTGCGAATACTTCCCCCGCTATATGAACTGGCTGAAAGAAGCAAAGGAAGCATACGGCCTGGATTATTTGATCTTTGGCGCCCACTTTATCGGCAGCGATGAGGATTCTCCTTATACAGGCTCCGCCTGCGTGGATGATCAGGTGCTTTCCAGCTATACAGATACGTGCATCGAGGGCATGAATTCCGGGATGTACGCCTACCTTGCCCACCCGGATCTGTTCATGCGCCGCCGGGAGAACTTCGATCAAGCCAGCCGCACGGCGGCCCGGGCCATTTGTGAATGCGCGCTTGCTAACAAGCTGCCCCTGGAGTATAACCTCAACGCCCATGTGATAAAGGATTGGGAGCGCGGCGGCTTCCCCCGCCGGGAGTTCTGGGAAGTAGCTGCCCAAATGGGCAACCAGGTGATCATCGGCTACGACGCTCACCAGCCCTCCCTGCTGCTTAATTGGCAGGCGGAGGAGGAGATCAGGGCGCTACTAAACGGCCTTGGCATCACC
>JAEWAH010000168.1 GCA_023391725.1 Bacillota bacterium
CCCAAGCGCAAGATTCTACCCCTTTCCCGATGACTAAAAAAGAGGCCTTTCCTTTCGGGAAGGCCTCTTTTCTTTATGGGAAATACTTTACTTCTTGCTTGGTTTCGGGGTGGGCTTGGGGGTAGGCGCTGGCGTCGGGGAGGGCGTGGGAAGCACATCCGCGTACAGCATGCTTTGTGTCTTGATCCCAGCTGCACCGTCTGCGGTCAGGCCGTTGTCCTTTTGGTAGGCCTTCACCGCTTTTTGCGTCCCGCCGTAATAGCCTCCGGTGACCGTGCCGGTATAATAGCCCAGTTCCGTAAGCTTCATCTGAAGCCAGAACACATCCTCGCCCTTATCGCCCTTGTTCAGGGTCCTCAGGGGCAGGGGCGGCGGCAGCGAGCTGTCAAACACAGGCGAGGGGGTCGGCGCGGGCGTCTCCTTGGGCAGCATGTTTTTCCTGTTCAGCGGCGCGGGCTTTACTGACTGGGTCAGTTCCGGGTCGGAAGGCAGCTTGTCCGTAATGGTGACCTGCGTGCCTTTGCCCGCGTTCTCATAGATCCACTTGGCGTCGTCCACCAGCAGGCGGATGCAGCCGTGGGAAGCCCTGGTGCCCAATTGATTGTAGCTGCCCACCGCCAGGTCCATGGTGTTTTTCGTATTGTAGATCACGGAGTGGAAGCCTATGCCGTTGACGATGGGCGTCCAGTATTGCACATACACGCCGAATTTGGGGAACAGGGGAAAGCGGGAGCGCCCCGAGTTCAGCTTCCATACCCCAACATCGCTGGGCGTGGCATACGTGCCGGTGGAGCAGATCATCCGTCTTACAACAGCGGTGTACTCATTGTTCTCATCCAGCCCATAAGCGGTGATCACCTGGTTTCTCACGTCCACCACCAGCGAATAGGGGGGAAGCGTGGGCGCGGGAGTTGGCCTGGGCGTGGCGGAAGCATCCAATGTCTCATCGCTCATGAAGAGCATGTTCCATGTTTCCTCGCCCGTGATCCCGTCCGCCATCAAGCCGTTGTTCTTCTGGAACGCTACAACAGCCGCCTTTGTTTGGCTGTCATACTTGCTGGTAACGGGGTCGGCGTAATAGCCCAGTGCGGCAAGCTTTTCCTGCAGCACTTTCACCTTTGCGCCCGTGGAGCCCTTTTGCAGCCTTTTGGTGTAGGCAAGCTCCTCTGGAGCGGGCGTGGGTGTGATTTGCGCGCTCACTGTGCCGCCAGCCACCGGCGATGGTGTCGGGGCAGGCGTGGGGGTAGGGGCGGGGTTAGGCGTTACACTCGGCCTCGTTCCCGTCTTGGAGATCGCACGGGTGTTGTCAAACAACAATTCCTGTGTCTTCACATCCGCCTTGCCGGTAATGGGAAGCCCGTTCTTCCCCTGAAAATCGGAGATGGCGTAGTAAGACCCGTCCAGGTAATTGCCGCTAATCTTCCCGGTGTAATACCCAAGCTCTGTGAGCCTTTGCTGCAGCGCCTTCACATCGTCCCCAGTGTCGCCCTTTTGAAGGGGACGGTATTGGGACGCAACCGGGGAGGCCTTTGGGTCGGCGGTGGTTTTCACAGCCTGCCCGCCGGAAGTCTTTTGTGCAGCTACGGTGGAGCTTTCGGCCAGCGCGTAGACCATGCCCAGCAGCAGCGTACCGATGATCATCCATACAGCGAGTTTCTTCATGGGGCACCTCGGTTTCTGTGATAAAGGAAATAAGTATTCCTATATTATGAAACGCACAAAGTACGCGTTAAGTTCCCTTGAATCTGTTTGGAATTGTTGCCACCCATGCGCTCACGCAGCGTTATTATGGATCGCCATGCGTCAAAAAATAGGCCCAAAAGAAAAAGAATCCCCTGATGTAATAATTAACCAAGGTGGGCGCAAACCCTGATCGTTCCGGCGTCTGAGGGCTGCAAAAGGGAGAAAACGCCTGCCTTTGGGAGACGAAGATATGCACAACGGGAAACCGGGGACCCCTTCACTCCTGACCGCACGACGCGATGGAGATGGCCCCTGTGACACCCATTTTTGCACAAATCGCATCGGGTATGGCGAGTACGTTCACATACCCTTTTTCGCCCAGCAAGTCCAAAAGCACCCTCCCAACCGGCTGCTTCCCCGCGATACAGACAGGGGTAGACGGCTTTAAGTATAAGTCGGCTTTATCGATGTGCCCAAAGGCTCGGGCCTTGGCATCCAGGCGAATGAAGAAAACTTGAAAGAAGCCGCCAAAGCGGGCCACAAGCGGCATTAACCCTGTGTGGCGCATCCTTGACGGCACTGTGGCGGAGTGGTGAACGCCTGCCACAAATGCATTATTGTGGCGAGGCGATGGAGTTGCCCTCTATCCACTCGCCCTCCAGCAAAAAGCAGCGGTTATCCGGCGCCTTGCCGTTCAAGATGTCGTTCATTACCCTGACGGCGCATTTGCCGATGCTGACCTGCGGCTGCTTGACGTGGGATAACAGGTGCCTGCCCAGGTATCCCGAATCAAAATCGAAACTGGCAATGGAGATATCTTCCGGCACCCGTTTTCCTATGCGCCTCGCCGCATCCCAGGCGGCCTTGGCCACGATGTACTCCGTGCCGAATACCGCGGTGATCTCGGGATGGCGTGAGAAATGATCGGCAATGATGTTCATATACGTCTCATGGGCGGCGGAATCATTGGCATCCACGCCCATGCTCTTAGCCATAGCATTCATGCGGGTCAGCCATAGGTCGCGTTTCACGGCCAGACGGCTGTCGGCAAAGGCCTCCAGAAAGCCCTGCATGCGCTCTTTGAGCGAGGAGGAGTGATCATCCTCCAAAGCCAGCAGACAAATGTTCCTGTGGCCGCTGTCGATGAGTTTTGTCACAGCATGGCGGCTCAGGTTCACGTTGTCCACGCCGATAAACGGCACGTCGATCCCCACCATGGACCTGTCGATCATCACGATAGGGTACTTGGAGTACACGGCCCTGAGGATGACTTCGTTGTACAATTCGCCGTGGGCCGGCTGGATGATGATCCCCGCCACGCCGGAGTCCATAAGGGATTTTAATATTCTCGATTCGCGGCTCTGATCGTTCAGCGTGTTTTTTACGATCAGGTGCACACCCAGTTCCTCTGCCGTGTCCAAAGCGCCATTGAGCAGGTCGAGCCCGAAGGAGGAGGAATAGCCGCCCATGACCAGCGCGATGACAGGGATATCCGATTCCTTTGTGGGGCTGGGAAGGGGGATGGGGGCGGAGAAATCCTTTTTCACAAAGGAGCCGCGGCCGGGGATGCGCACGATAACGCCGTCCTCAGCCAGCTGGGTCAGCGCCTTTTTACTGGTGATCCGGCTGACAAAGTACTGCTTGGCTACCTCCGCTTCCGTGGGCAGCTGCTTGCCGTTGTCATACGTGCCGTTTGTGATGTCTTCCAGCAGTTTATCGTAGATCTGCCGGTAGAGTGTGACGACGCTTTTCATCTCAAGCCCTCCATACGGGTTCTGGGACCAATATTAACGAAAACGATTTACTATGATCATTGTACCATATCTAATATACGAGTCTATATACTGAATATACTATTGAGGATCAATATGCTCAAAAGCCACGCCTTTGATTGGAAGACGTGGCCTTTGGCATGGAACTTAAGTCAATAGCCGTTAGCCGCGCTGCTTAATCCGCAGCGTTTTGACTTCAAATGGCCGCAGGTGCAAGGCTGCCTTGCCGCCCGTGAGGGGGACCTCGGCCAGCTGGTTTTCCAGCATGTCGCACTCAAAGAGCGCGGATGCGGGGATACCCAACGCCAAAGTGCAGCTGGTGTCGCCCTTCTTGGCTTCGTAAAGCCTCAAAATCACGTCTCCGCTGCCATCCTCGGCGGGCTTCACCGTGTCGATGAACACATTGGCCTTGTCAAGGGAGAAGGCGGAGAAGTCAGTTAAAGCGCCGGACGCCACGTTCAGCGGCACGTTGAGAGCGTATGCTTCCCTGACCACCGGGGCATCCATGAACGTCCCCTCCCAGCCGGTGAAGGCGTAGGTGAAGGTGTGTTCGCCGTTGTCGGCGCGCATCTCGGGGGAGGCAGCCGCACGAAGCAGCGTCAGCTGCAGGTCGTTGCCCAGCTGGCTGATGCCGTACTTGCAGTCGTTGAGGATGGCCGCGCCGTGGGTCTGGTCGCAAAGGGCGGTATAGCGCTGATTGCAAACTTCAAAGCGGTCGCTGTCGTAGGACCGGGAACGGTGGGTGGGCCGCGTCATGTAGCCGAACTGGATCTCGTTGATGGCTTCCGTCGCGTCTACCTGAACAGGGAAGGATACCTTCAAAAGCCGGTGCAGCTCGTTCCACTGGACCTTCGTATTGAAATCGACCCTGCGGCTATCACTTGCCAGCACGATCTCCTGGGTGAACACGGAGTTGAGGATCTTGCGTTCCACAGCGATGACCGCACGCAGCCCGCCAGCTTCCTTCACGGTGATCTTTGCTTTTCCGTCGATATCAACCGGCTGCAGGATGTAGTTGGAATCGATGTCCCAGGCGTCGAACAGGCGCGGGACATCCTTGAACATTTTCAGGCTGTTCATGGGGCCCGCCGCAAACTCCCGGCCGGTTGCCTTATCGGTGTAGGAGGTGACTTCCGCCCGGTCGTTGAAGCTGACCCGGACCAGATCGTTTTCCAGCACCGCCACACCCTTTGTAAGCTTCGCGGTTGCTTTGGGCGCCTTAGCGCTCGTCTTGGCGGGGGTCAAAGTGACCGCGCCGCAGGCAGGGGCGGTAACCAGCGCCAGCACACCGTCCGGTGTTACACTCACGGGGACTGCTTCGCCCTTTGATGTCTTCGCGCCCTCTTTGAAGACTTCGGGCAGCGTGACAAGCTCCTTGCGGGGGAAGGACAGGGAATTGAACACCGTGGCGCCCTCGCCCGTCAGCAGGGCCTTCTGGGCGGCATTTTGCACGTCGGAAGCTTCACTGATGACCCACTGATGGTCGCTCCTTGCCTCCACATATACCCTGGCGATGGAAGAGCCGGGAAGGATGTCGTGGAACTGGTTAAGCAAAAGCTTCTTCCAGGCCGCATCCATGCGGGCAAGGGGATACTTAAAGCCTTTTTGTGCCGCCATTACGCCCCACATTTCGGCCTCGCGCAGAGCCAGCTCGCTCTTGCGGTTGCCCTTTTTGATGGCGGCCTGGGAGGTGTACACGCCCCGGTGCGCGGAGAAGTAGAGTTCGCCAACGTACGTATGCTCGGGCCCGCCCTCAGACTCCATCATCTCAAAGAAGTGGGTGGGGGAGTCCATGGTGACTTTCGGGATGCCTTCGGCGTCCTTGGCGCGCATGGCAAACTCAATATAGTCCCGGGCTGGGCCGCCGCCGCCGTCGCCATAGCCAAAGGGCAGCAGGAAGGAATCTAGGCCGCGCTTTTGCACGCGCTTGTTCCATGTCTCGTTCAATTCCTTGGGATCGGTGCGGTAGGTATAGCTGGTGGGCAGGAACGTATCGATTTGGGAGCCGTCCGCGCCCTTCCAGGTGAAGTAGTGGTAGGGGAAGGTGTCGCCTTCGTTGTAGGACCAGAAGATCTTCTGGGTCACCAGGTATTTAACGCCGCAGCCCTTTAATATCTGGGGCAGGGCGGCCGAATACCCGAATGTGTCGGGCAGCCACAGCACAACGCTGTCGATGCCGAACTCTTCCTTGAAGAAGCGCTTGCCGTGGATCACCTGGCGCACCAGGGACTCGCCGCTTGTCATATTCGTGTCGGGCTCTACCCACATGGCGCCTTCAGCCAGCCAGTGGCCTTGCGCCGCGGCCTTCTTGACACGCTCGTACAGCTCGGGATAATGCTCCCGGCACATTACATAGGAGGCGGGCTGGCTTTGCAGGAAACGGTATTCGGGGTATTCCTCCAGCAGGCGCAGCTGCGCGGCAAAGGTGCGGGCGGTCTTACGGTGTGTTTCGGCCATGGGCCAAAGCCAGGCCAAGTCCAGGTGAGCGTTGCCCACGGCGTAGAACCTGGGCGCGCTGGAGCCGTTATGCGCCTCCATCACGGGGCGCAGCGCTTCCCTGGCCTTTTTGTAGTCGGCAATGCGGCCATCAAGTTCCTGTTCAAAGTCCACTGCCAGGGAGAACTTTTCCAAAGCGGTTGCGATCTTGTCGGCGCGCAGGCTTTCGGGATCGATCTGTTCCAGGATCTGCTGGAGGAATTCCACGTCCATGTACAGCTGATAGGCGTCCTCGTTCCAGATGCCATAGGTGCAGCTTTCAAGGATGGCGCGTTCCCCCTCAGTCTTGGGGTCCTGGTACGCACCCGGGAGCACAGGGCCGGTGGCGCAGCCGCCCAGGGGGCTCTGGGGGAAGAAGTGCCCCGCGTAGGATTCCACAAGAACGTCAAAGCGCTGCCTGGCCTTGCCTTCCCGTGTGAGATAATTGTCCACCAGGAAGTGATAGGGCGTTATTACCCAATCTGCGCGGTAGGTGCCAAAGGCCTTGCCGTTCACAAAAATGGTGGCCTCGCCGCCAGTGCGCAGGTTCATCACGATCCTGCGGCCCGCCGCTTCCTTGGGCAGCGTCACGGTCCCGCGCAGCCAGCAATATTCATACGTATGGCCCCACTTGGTGCCAAAGGGGATGGGTTCAAAGGAGCCGCCTTCCGCCTGCTTGGGCGTTAAGTGCTCCATGGTGGTAAAGCCCTCCATGGGGATATCGCCCAGGGGCAGATACAGATCCTGCCTGAGCGTTTCCTTCCAATGGGCAAGCCGGCCCTTCCATTCACTGTGCATATACTTCATCAGGTTCATCCTCCACAAAGCCGCTCGGGCTGCTTTTTATCCTGCCGGTTTTACCACGGGTTCTTGATGAAATCTCCCCCGCGGCACCACTTCAGGTACGAGAGGGCATGCTTTTGCGCCGTCATCTCCCAATCCTGTTGGTAGATGGGGTCGTGGTAGCCTTCCACGCAGATATCACCGGTATATCCGCCCATATGCAGGATATAGATGATATCACGCCAATCGCTGTCGCCAAAGCCAGGCGTGCGCTCGGGGGCGTACCAGTCGGTGTTGCACAGCACACCGTAATCTTCAACCGCGCGGCGGTCGACTGTGGCGTCCTTGCCATGCAGGTGGTACACTTTTTTAACCCATTTGCGCAGCTGGGCGATGGGGTCGATGAGCTGGATCATCTGGTGCGCGGGTTCCCATTCCAGGCCCAGAGCGTCGCTCTTGACCTCATCAAACATGCGCTCCCAAGCCCGGGGATTAAAACCGATGTTGCAGGTCGCCCGGTCCCAGGTGCCGCCCATGGGGCAGTTTTCAATGGCGAGGCGAATGCCACGGTCCTCAGCGCGCTTGGCCAATTCCCGGAACACCTTGCCAAACTGCGTAAAGGCTTCGTCTACAGGCTTGCCCTCATACGCGCCGGCGAAGGTGGATATGACCTTGGCGCCGTACAGGTGCGCCGCGTCGATGGCGCGCTCCAGGTTATGCACATGCTCTTCATACTGGACCGCGTTGCAATAATACCCCAGGGTGGTGATCTCAACGCCCTTTTCTGCTGCCAAGGCCTTCAAGCGCGGCCCCTGTTCCTCAATATTGATGTCCTTATATTCCATATGGAAATTGATGGACAGCGTCTCAAAGCCGATATCCATAAGCGGCGGAGCCCATTTTTCGGCAAACCAGCCGGGAACGCATGTACCAATGCGGATCTGGGAGATATCGTGATGCGAAGGCATGGGGTTGTCGCGTCCTTTCTTTTATAAAAGCATCCTTGGTGGACTCTTAAAATTTACTGTGTGGTTCAGGCTTCGGCCCTGGTCTTCACCAGCGAGTGGAAGCACAACACCTTGCGGGACTCGCTGAGCTTGACCATTTCCGGCCGCGCTTTTCTGCACTCCTCCGTGGCATAAGGGCAGCGGGGAGCAAACTTGCAGTAGGAGATGGCGTATTCCTTGTCCTCGGTGTCGGGCATCACCATTTCCGTGTTCCACTTGTCGCCTACCCTGGGCACCGCGTTCATCAAAAGCTCGGTGTAGGGGTGCGCCGGCTCGTCCATGATGTCCTTGGCGGGGCCGTATTCGATGAGGCATCCGCGGTAGAGCGTGGCGATATAGTCGGAGACATAATAGGCCGTGGACAGGTCGTGGGTGATGTAGATAAAGGATACGTTGTACTTGTCCTTAAGCTCCTTGAAGAGGTTGACAATGTTCATCTTCATGGAGGCGTCGATGGCGGCTACGGGTTCGTCAGCGATGATGAGCTTGGGCCTGGTGATCAGCGCCCTTGCAATGGATACGCGCTGCAGCTCCCCGCCGGAAAACTGGGTGGGATACTTGCCCTTGACCACGGCCAAAGACAGGCCTACACTGCGCAGCGTTTCATCCACCAGCGTTTCCGCCTCCGCGTGATTCTTGGCGATGCCAAGGCGCAGCGCGGTGTTGAACAGGTAGGTATCCACCGTCTTGCGCATGGAGAAGGACTCGTAAGGGTTCTGGAAGATGGGCTGCACGTCCAAGCGGAATTGAAGGGGGTTGTAGCCCTTCTTGTCTGCATAGGAATTGCCGTTCAGCGTGATATCGCCCATGTCCGGTTTGTACATGCGCAGGATCATCTTGCACAGCGTGGATTTGCCGCAGCCGGATTCGCCCACGATGGACAGGATCACCGGCTTTCCGGCGTCGATATCCAGGGTGACGTCGTCGATGGCGGTAAGCTTTTTGCCCATGAGCATGCCGCCGATGCGGAAGATCTTGCTGACGTTCTTGATTTCCAAAAGTTTCTGGGCCATCTTATTTTACCCCCTCGTTGAGCCTGTGGCAGGCGGCAAAGCGGCCCGGGCGCACCTCGCGGAAGCCGGGGCAGCTCTTGTGGCACCGCTCCGAGGCCGTGGGGCAGCGCGGCGCGAACCTGCAGCCCGCCGGGGGATTCGTAAGCGCCGGGGGACGGCCGGGAATGCCGACCTTTTGACTCTTGTCGCCTACCTTGGGCAATGCGCTGATGAGCATCTTTGTATACGGGTGGATGGGGTCGTTGAAGATATCTTCGGTCTTTCCCAGTTCCACAAAACTTCCCGAATACATGATGCCCATGCGGTTGGTGATCTGGTAGTGGACGCCCATGTCATGGCTGACCAGCACCAGGGTGTTTTTAAACTGCTTCTGAAGCCGCATCAGCATCATCAGGATGCCGCGCTGCACCACCACGTCAAGCGCCGTGGTGGGTTCGTCCGCCAACACTACATTGGGGGACATGAAGGTGGCCAGAGCGATGATCACCCGCTGGCGCATGCCGCCGGAAAGCTGGAAGGGGAAGGCATTGAGAAGATCGGGAGAAAGGCTCAGCTCCTCCAGGTATTTCTCCACGCGCTTAAGCGTCTGCTCTTCCGTCTCGTTTTTGCGGTCCGCCTTGGGAATGGAGTCCAGGAACTGTGACTTTAGCCGCGTGATGGGGTTCAGAACGCTCTGGGCGGCCTGGGGCACGTAGGAAATATTGTTCCACCATGTATTGCGGATCTTGCCGGACTCAAAGGAGAAGGGAGTGCCGTTCTTCTCGCCGCTTAAGATCACCCTACCAGAGTCGATCTCCAGGGGGAATTCCACGATGTCGTACAGCGCCTTTAAGAGCGTTGTTTTTCCGCAGCCGGATTCCCCGGCGATGCCGAAGATTTCGTTATCATAGATCTCAAAGTCCACATCGTTGACGACGCGCACGTTGCCGTCGATGGTTTTGTAAGAGGTGGACAGATGATCGATTTTAAGCATCTTTTACCTACCTCTCTTCATGGCCATATAGTCGTTATAACCCGTGATGAGCAGGAACAAGCCGATAAACAGCAGCACCGTAGCCACGATGGGCGAGCCGATCCAGAACCATTGCTTGGCAAAGATGGCGTTATACCCCCTGGCCCACTGGATCATATTACCCAGGGAGATCAGGTTGGCGGGCGACAGGCCCAGCACCG
>JAEWAH010000170.1 GCA_023391725.1 Bacillota bacterium
TAAGGACCTGCCAGGAGAGGACCTCTCCTACATGGTAGTTTCCGAGGCGGGTGCTTCCGTATATTCTGCATCGCCCCTGGCAGCCAAGGAATTCCCCCAGTTTGATGTGTCGCTGCGCAGCGCGGTGTCCATTGCCCGTCGGCTCCAGGACCCTCTGGCGGAGCTTGTCAAAATCGACCCCAAGTCCATTGGCGTGGGCCAGTATCAGCATGACCTGAAGGAAACGGAGCTGGACGCCGCGCTTTCCGGCGTGGTGGAGGACTGCGTCAACGCTGTGGGCGTGGACGTGAACACCGCAAGCCCGTCGCTACTCAGCCACATTGCGGGCATCAACAGCACGGTGGCCCAGAATATCGTGTCTTTCCGGGAGGAAAATGGACCCTTTGCCACCCGGGCAATATTAAAAAAGGTGCCCAAGCTTGGCCCCAAGGCCTTTGAACAGTGCGCAGGCTTTTTGCGCGTGCCCGGCGGGAAGAACCCGCTGGAGAACACCGGCGTGCATCCCGAATCCTACGAGGCGGCGGAAGAGCTGTTAAAGGTTGCAGGGCTCACCGTGCGCACCGCGCCGGGGAACCTTTCCAAGAAAGTGGAAGAATTGGGTGCGCAAGGCATCGCACAAAAGCTGGGCATCGGCCTGCCCACGCTTCGGGATATGGTGAAGGAATTGGAAAAGCCCGGCCGTGATCCCCGGGATGAGCTGCCCCCGCCCCTTATGCGCAGCGACGTGCTCACCCTGGAAGACCTCAAACCGGGCATGGAACTTATGGGCACCGTCCGCAACGTGGCAGACTTCGGCGCCTTTGTGGATATCGGCGTCCACCGGGATGGCCTCGTTCACGTGTCCCAACTCAGCCGCCGCCGGGTCAATCACCCCGGCGAAGCCGTAAAGGTTGGCGATGTGGTCAAGGTGTGGGTGGTATCCGTGGAAAAGGACAAGAATCGTATCTCCCTGACCATGATCCCGCCGGAAGGGACGAGGTAGGAGACGAAGAGGCGGGGAGGGGCCTTTTAAAAAGCCTCCGGACATCTCAATCGTCGCCCCGATTCGCTGCCGCTCACGTGGCTCGTTTCGCTGGCCTCCTTCGCCTGGCCATTTGCCCCCACTGGGGGCGGCCAGGCTTTGGAGCCTCCCCGCACCCCTCCGCGAAAACTTTATACTTTATGTAGGAGCAAGGGTGGCTATATACCACCCTTTTTTATCTTCCGAAAATATTCATTACGCCATGCAGCAGCATAGTGGAGTAGCTGTTCTTTGTTTTCATCCTGACCACGCCCAGCACAGCCCCATAACACAAGCCCACAATCGACTTCATCATCATGACGAACGCCAGATTTTGACCGTTCAGCTTTTCGGCAACCGTATCAGCATATCCTAAATGCCATATGGCAAACAGGATCGCGGTAAGGACGGCCACAAAAATATCCCTATGGAAGTGTTCGCGGAGTTTGTTCCACATGTATCCCCGGAAAAGCAATTCCTCCGCAAAAGGCGTGAATACCGACCCATATATAATGCCCGCGGCAGCCGTAAAAGAGGGGCCCTGCATCAAAATCGATGATACGAGCAACCCGGCCGCGATCAAGGTGGCCACGGTGTATCCGATCCCCCATTTTTGCGGAAAAACGGAGAGGGAGACCTTTTGCTTTTTGGAAAGCAGCATCACCGCGCCAGCCAGCAGCAGCATCAATAGGCAGGACACCATAAGCTCCGCTGATTCGCCCCGCCCGGTCAGCAGGAGGGCGACATACCGCACCGCCGCCCGGCCTATTTGAAGCGCCGCCATCAGCAGCACCATATGGAACACGGCATGCATCTTTCCCTTTTTCATTTGTACACCTCAGGGATTACTCTCCCAGCAGCAGCGCGCGAAGCTTAAGCACATCGTTTGCCCGAAGATCAATTGCAAAATCCTCATAGAAATGGTCGGGGTCAAAAAGGCACCCGGCCGCGCCCGCGTTTTGGCCGGAAAGGATATCGATATCCCTATCGCCCACCATGACCACGCGGCTTTTGTCCATGCTGTATTTTTGAATCAGATGAAGCACCGCGTCGGGAGCGGGCTTGGGAGCGAACCCGTCCACGCTGGTGATGGCGTCGGCAAACAAAGGGGCGAGGAAACTGGTTTCCAGGTATTTAAGGGCAGACAGGCCCCGGTGGGTATACAGATAATTTTTCCCGCCCCGCGCTGCGATGGCTTTCAACAGCTCCGGGATGCCCTCGTATGGGCCAAAGGTGCCCACACTAGGATCTTCCTTTGTAAATTCCCTGAAACGGTCTTTCAGCTCCGCCTCGGAAAGGTCCAGGGCAAACCGCTCCTTCAGGGAATTAATAGCATGGCCCACCGATATCTTTGTCAATTGATAGGCTTCCTCATAGGTGACCGTGCAGCCCAAACCCCTAAAGGCGCCCCGGATGGCCGTGGCGATTTGCGGGTAGCTATCAAACAGTGTGCCGTCAAAATCCCAGATGTAATGGGTAAACGGAAGTTCCCCTGCAAGCCTTGCGATAAGTTCCTTATCCGCAGGGCAGGCGTCGTACTGCGTCAGTTCCCGGGGCCAAAGCCAATGGGAATCTGTATGCACCTGCAACTGGGGCTCTCCCGAAAGAATGCGGGCATTGAAAAAATAAAACCGCAGCGCCTTGTCGGGATAATCATAATCAAATTGATCATAGAGGCTGTCGACGGCGATATCGATTTGAAGTTCTTCCCGGCACTCCCGTATCAGGCACTCTTCCGGCGTTTCGCCTTGTTCGATCTTGCCCCCGGGGAACTCCCATAAAGTCGCGCAGGAGCCGCCTTCCCCCCTGCGGCATAGAAAAATCCGCCCGTTCCGGCGGAAAATGGCGGCGGTGACTTCTATGCGTTTCATCGGCGTATTGGAAGAAATTATTCTTCTTCCTCCTTTGCTTCTTCCGCAGGGGCCTGCTTGGTGATCACAGCTGTTTCCACCCGGTGATCCAGCAATTCCTCCACGTAAATGTGCAGGCCGCAGACGTCCACTTCGGGATGGCTGCCGTCCTGGGGAATGGTGGTGAGCTGGTTGAAGATCAGCCCGCCCAGCGTGTCGTACTCCTCCTCCAGGGGGAGCGATACGTCAAGCGCTTCGGACAGTGTCTCCAGATCCACCGTGCCGGCCACGCGCCACTGGTTGTCGCCGATAGGCGTAATCTCCTGCCTGGCGGCAGGGTCGAATTCGTCATAGATGCTGCCAACGATCTCTTCCAGCAGGTCCTCCAGGGTGACGATGCCGCTCATGCCGCCGTACTCGTCCACTACGATAGCCATATGCGTCTTGCGGCGCTGCATGTCGCGGAAAAGAACGTCGGCCTGCACCGTTTCGGGCACAAAGTACGCTTCCCGTAAAAGTTCCCGCAGGGGCTTGGGCGGGGTCGCGTGCTCGTTAAGTAAGTAATCACGTGTGTACAGGATGCCGATCACATCGTCAATGTCTTCATCATAGACCGGGAAGCGGCTGAGCCCTGTTTCCAGAATGGAGCTCACGATGGTCTCAGGCGTATCGTTGATCCAGATGGCTGCTACGTCTGTTCGGTGGATCATCACATCCTCGGCAGAGGAATTGTTGAACTCGAAGATATTCTCGATCATTTCCCGCTCGTTTGTCTCGATGGCACCCTTTTCCTCGCCGATGTCCACCATCATGCGGATCTCTTCCTCGGTGACGTCGCCGCTCTCCTGCTTGGGATTAACGCCCATCAGGCGCAGCACGCCATTGGTGGACATGGACAAAAACCAGATGATGGGTTTTGTGACCCGAGCCAGGAAGGAGATCACCCCGCAGGTCATGCGCGCCACTTTTTCCGGCCTTTGCATGGCCACGCGCTTGGGGGCCAGCTCCCCCAGCACCAGGGTGAAGTAGGACAGGATCAGCGTGATCAAGATCACGCACAATGTATTTAGCGTATCCCGGGGCAGGACGTTCACATGAAGGCCGTCCACCAGCCAGCCGGTTAACCGGGAAGCAAAGTTGTCGGCGGCGAAGGCGCTGCCCAGGAAGCCCGCTAGGGTAATGCCCACCTGGATGGTAGACAAAAAGCCGTTGGGAGCTTGGGTAAGCCGAAGCAGCTGCTTGGCTTTCAGGTCGCCTTCTTCGGCCAGGTGGCGGATCTTGTTTTCATTTAATGAGATTACTGCGATCTCCGTAGCGGCGAAAAAGGCATTGACGGCAATGAGCGCCAGCTGCAAAAGCAGATGGCCCCATATGGGGTCCGAGGGCAAAGTAAAAAACCTCCTTTGTAGTTGGGCGGATCAAACGCATAAAGCTGCGCCCGCAAGGCCATCCTCGACGGCATTGTAAAATAAACCACGTTATAGTATAGCAGATTCAGGGCAGAAATGCATCAAAATCTTCCGGTACAGCCTACCCACAAATCACGCAACCGCAGCAAAGCCATCGTTTGCAAAATTCGGTCACTTATTAGCGGATAAGCTCTCCTTCTTTACCTATCGCACCGTCCCTATCGCACTGTGGCCGCTTCGCATCCTCAGTGTTACGCCGCCTCGGGCTGTGCCCTCATCGGCTTCAGGATCGCTTCGCTCACCCTCCAGGCGCTGCTGCGCTGACCAATCCTCAGTCAGCCCGTGGGCTGACAGCTCCCTTCAAAAGGAGCCTTTGCTCGCATTGCTCGTTTCTCGGTAGGAGCGATGCCCACGTCGCTCCGCATCCTCACAGCCCACTTCCGCCACTGGCGGGGGCGATGTTCCGGAACCACAAGCCCATTTGCACCGTCCTAAGCGGGGCGATGTGGGCATCGCCCCCTACGGTTAGGCC
>JAEWAH010000173.1 GCA_023391725.1 Bacillota bacterium
TTGTCGCATGGGCCGTCGCAGTGGTGATCATGGCGCTGAATATCAAGCTGGTCATCGATACGCTCTCCGGCATGATGGCGGGAGGGACCAACATCCTTCTGGACGTGATCGTGCTGATCGCATGCACTTTCCTGGGCAGCCTGCTAATCTATGTTGTGTTTGAACCTGTGTTGAAAATCTTTGGAAGAGGCGCCTCAAAAGCGAAGAGAGCCAACATCCATGGCGACAGCCCGATGCCCCAAATGAAGATCGTGGAGTCCTTCAAAAAGATCGCCGTCGCCCTGGACTTTACGCAAAGCGATGGGGATATCCTTTCTTACGCGGTGGGGATCGCAAAGGAATCCTCGGCGGTCATCCTGATGCACGTCATCGAAAGCGCCGGCGCGGATGTGTATGGCAATGAAATTGAGGATGTGGAAACAAAGCAGGACAGGGATAGGCTCATCCACTATGCCGAGGAGCTCAAAAAAATCGGCGTAAGCGATGTCCGCTATGATATCGGCTATGGCAACAGGGTAAAGACTCTGGCCGGGCTGATCAAAAAGAACGAGGCGGATATTGCGGTGTTTGGCTCCCACGGGCATAGGGGGATCAGGGATCTTATCTTTGGCGTGACCTCCAACAAAGTGAAGGATAAGGTGGATATACCCATCGTCAATGCAAAAATGCAGCCCGAGCCAAAACGGTAAGAGCCGGGGAGGGATAGCTTTCATGGAAGCCTTTGATTACCTGAACGCCTACTACAGCAATTACGACGAGGAAGGCCGCCTGTTATTGAGGCACGGGCAGGTGGAGTTTTTGACCACCATGCGCTATATCCGGCGCTACCTGCAGCCAGGCATGCGAGTGCTGGAAGTTGGCGCGGGCACGGGCCGGTATTCCCACGCACTGGCGAGACTTGGCTTCCAAGTAGACGCGGTGGAGCTGATCCCCCATAACGTTGAGATATTCAAAAGCAATACCCTGCCGGAGGAGAACATCTCCGTCCGGCAGGGCAACGCTTTGGATCTTTCTGTTTTTGATGATGAATGCTTTGATATCACCCTTGTGCTGGGGCCCATGTATCACCTGTATTCTCAGGAAGACAAAATACAGGCACTGTCCGAGGCGCTGCGGGTGACGAGAAAGGGAGGCGTCCTTTTTGTGGCTTATTGCAATAGCGACGCATCCATCATCGGCTTCGGCTTCAAGGCCGGGAACGCCCCTGCGCTCATCGCGAAGGGACTGCTGGACCCCGTGACCTTTAAAACCACCTCCACCCCGGTGGAATTGTTTGAGCTGTACCGCAAAGAGGACATCGACGAACTGATGGCACGCTTCCCGGTGGCCCGCCTCCATTACGTGGCTACGGATTTGATGACGAACCATATGCGGGAAACGGTGGATGCCATGGATGACGAACTGTTTGAGCTATATTTGAGATATCATTTCACCGTCTGCGAGCGGGATGATATGGTGGGGGTTACGCACCATAGTTTGGATGTTTTCAAAAGGGATATGTGAATATATCCTGTTTTTAAGATTAAAACGCAATACCGTCTTGCAGTGGCTACACCTCATCCGGCGCTAGCGCGCACCTTCCCCTCAAGGGGAAGGCTTTGGGAGAAGCTTTCATCTATTATGGACAGAGTAAAAAGTGATACTGTAAATTATTGACACAATTAGTCAAATCATGATAAACTATGTATATCAGGAGGCGATGAAATTGAATGAAATCATAAAAAATATACTGCCTGCGTGCATTACAGCGATTATAACAGTAGTGGGTTTTATTGTTACCTATTTTTTAAACAAACGAAATTTTAAAGAAGAAGTCAACAGACAAAAGGTCAATATCCATTTGGATAAGATTGCAGATTTACCATTTAAGATTCAGTCCCTATTGGATACTATTCTCGAAAAGAAAGGTAATGCGCCCACTTTGCTTCCTTTATTTAGAGAGTTAATGCAATCGATTTTTGCATATGGCACAAAAGAAGCAATTTCATTGGTAACCAATTTGCAAGAACTAAACTATTTGGTTGCCTCAAACCCTGAAAGCATGGATAAACAGAAGGTAATTGCCTATTATATTCTGCTGCTATGTCAGGTCAAATACGATCTAACCGGAATTGAGATCAATCCAGAATACTGGTATCGGATGCGCTTAACTGATTATGCGAAAACGAAATCATCACTTAATGGTGCAACTAACGAAATCGTTAAAAAGTTGGACTTAAAATCATTTTTACACATAAGCGAATAAATTACTGATTCTGTTTCAAGCCGACAAAAAGCAAATGTCCTTTTCAATCAAATTAGCCATAAATACTTGGCACCATTAGTTGTATTTTCCTGGAAGGGTGCAGGGAAGGTTCCTTTTTCAAAAGAAACCCTCCCTGCATTTTTCGTTATTCTCTTTTACCCCTGTATCACACTCTTCCCCATCAAATACTTATCCACTTCTCTTGCGGCCAGCTTCCCCTCCTGGATGGCCCACACCACCAGGCTTTGCCCCCTTCGCATATCTCCGGCGGCAAAGACTTTGTCGAAATTGGTCTGGAAGGAACCATAGGCAGCTTTCAGGTTGCTGCGCTCATCCCGATTTAGGGCGAGGGCGGCGGGAAGGGTATCCTCCGGGCCCAGGAAGCCCATGGCCAGGAGGATCAGGTCCGCAGGCCAGGTCTTTTCGCTGCCGGGCACTTCCCGGGGACCTAAGCGGCCTGAAGCGTCCCGCTCCCAGGTAATATCCACAGTGCGGACTTCCTTCACATAGCCGCTGCTATCGCCGAGAACTTCCTTGGTGGAAATGAGGTAAGACCGTGGGTCGGCCCCGGCAAAGTGGATGGCTTCCTCCTGGCCGTAATCGGTCTTGAGCTTCTTGGGCCATTCCGGCCAGGGGTTGTCTTCGGGAATGCGGTGGTGGGGCGGCTCCGGGAGGATCTCGAACTGGTGCACGCTCTTGCAGCCCTGACGCAGGGCCGTGGCCACGCAATCGGTGCCCGTGTCGCCGCCGCCCAGGATGATCACGTTTTTGTCCTTGGCGCTTACATAATCGGAGGGTTCCGCGCCGTCTAATAGCCTCTTGGTATTAGCGGAGAGATAGTCCACCGCAAAGTAGATACCGGAAAGGTCCTTGCCGGGCACATTCAGGCCCCGGGGCTTGGTGGCCCCGCCGCAGAGTACGATAGCATCAAAGTCGTTTAGCAGCTGATAGGCCGAAATATCCTTGCCTACCTCGGTGTTCAGAACGAATTGAACGCCAGAATCCCGCAAAAGACCAAGACGACGCTCCACAATGTTTTTATCCAGCTTCATGTTGGGGATGCCGTACATCAGCAGCCCGCCGGGCCGATCCCGGCGCTCAAACACGGTCACATCGTGGCCTACCAGGTTCAAAAAGTGCGCGGTAGACAGCCCCGAGGGGCCGGAGCCCACCACGGCCACCTTCTTGCCGGTGGGCACGGGCTTTTGCGGCTTGACCCAGCCTTCTTTAAAAGCGCGCTCGATGATCTCGTATTCCAACGCGCTGATGGCCACGGGGTCCATGTGATAGCCTTCCGTGCAGGAACCTTCGCAGGGAGCGGGGCAGACCCGGCCCGTAAACTCCGGGAAGGGGTTTGTGCGAGCAAGGCGCAGATAGGCCTCATGCCACTGGCCCCTAAAAATAAGGTCGTTCCATTCGGGGATCAGGTTGTGAACCGGGCAGCCCGCGGCCATGCCGTTTAAGAGAACTCCGCCATGGCAAAAGGGGATGCCGCAGTTCATGCACCGGGCGGCCTGGGTGGTGATCTCGTTCAGATCCTGGGGCAGGCGGATCTCCTGCCAATCGAATGTTCGTTCCCCGGCGGGGCGCTTTTTGTAGTCCGCCCGGGGGTATTCCAAAAATCCGGTTGCTTTTCCCATACGCTTCAATACTATCCTTTATGTTCATGCAAGAATGAAAGGATTTCGCCTGCGGGCGACCAGGGCTTTCCGATCGCCCTGGACCTTCGGGGGACGACTAAAGGGCTTTCCGATCGCCCTTTGAGAACCTTCGGGGGCATTCCAACGTATCTTGCATGCGCTAATAAATAGGATAGCATTATTCCCCCTTTCTGCCGATCTGTTTTTCGCTGCGCTCAAAGGCCGCCATCCAGGCGTCGTCGCCGGAGAGGCCTTCTTTGCGCGCCTCTTCCAAATGAGAAAGCATCTGCTTGTAGTCCCTGGGGATGATGCGGGTGAAGCGCTTTGCGTATTTCTCCCAGTCACCCAGCAAATGTTTCCCAATGGGGCTGCCGGTGAGGGCAACATGCGTTTCAATCATGGCCCGCACCTGCTCTTTTTCCTCATTGGAAGCAAAGGATTCCAGCAGCACCATGGACTTATTGCAGTGGCTTTCCTCAAAATCCAGCGCGTAGGCGATGCCGCCGGACATGCCCGCGGCAAAGTTCCGGCCCGTTTTGCCCAGGATGACCACCCGGCCCCCGGTCATATACTCGCAGCCGTGGTCGCCAACGCCCTCCACCACAGCGTTAATGCCGCTGTTGCGCACGCAGAATCGCTCCCCGGCCACGCCGCATAAATACGCTTCGCCGCTTGTAGCCCCGTAGAAGGCCACGTTGCCAATGAGGATATTTTCTTCGGGCCTGAACTGCACGGCCTTGGGGGGATAGGCAATGATCCGGCCCCCGGAAAGGCCCTTGCCGAAATAATCGTTGGCGTCGCCCTCCAGCTCCAAGGTAAGCCCTCTGGGCGCAAACGCGCCGAAGCTCAGCCCCGCCGAGCCCACAAAGCTTAAGTGGATGGTATCACGGGGCAATCCTTCCTCGCCATATTTTTTGGAGATCTCGCTGCCCACCAGCGTACCCAGCACCCGATCCACGTTGCGGATGGCCAGCTTTGCCCGGATGGGCGTGCCGCTCTCCAGCGCGGGCTTGCACATGCGCAAAAGCTTTTTCATCCCCAGAGACCGCTCTAGCAGGTGGTTCTGATCCCGCTTATGGTACCGGCCCACATCCGCCCCAGCGTATGGCTGGTACAAAAGCGGGGCAAGGTCCAGATGGGAGGCCTTCCAGTGGCGCACATTCTCCCGGACCTTCAATTTATCGCTGCGGCCCACCAGTTCATTCACGGTGCGCATCCCAAGGCGCGACATGATCTCCCGGAGCTCCCTGGCAATAAAGCGCATGAAGTTTTCCACATACTCAGGCTTACCCGCAAAGCACTTGCGCAAGTTCTCGTCCTGGGTGGCGATGCCCACCGGGCAGGTGTTCAGGTTGCACACCCGCATCATCAGGCAGCCCAGGGCGATGAGGGGCGTCGTGGCAAAGCCGAACTCCTCCGCGCCCAGCATGGCGGCGATGGCCACGTCCCGGCCGGTGAGCAGCTTTCCATCCGTCTCCAATACCACCCGGTCCCGGAGCTTATTGAGCACCAATGTTTGGTGCGTCTCGGCCAGGCCCATTTCCCAGGGCAGGCCGGCATGGCGGATGCTGGTCCAGGGCGAAGCCCCGGTGCCCCCGTCATACCCGCTGATGAGGATCACGTCCGCCTTGCCCTTGGCGACGCCTGCGGCAATGGTGCCCACGCCCACCTCCGACACCAGCTTCACATTGATGCGGGCGTCGCGGTTGGCGTTTTTCAGGTCGTGGATGAGCTCAGCCAGATCCTCGATGGAATAGATGTCATGGTGGGGCGGGGGCGAGATCAGGTCCACGCCCGGGGTGGAATGGCGGACCTTGGCGATGGCGGGGTACACCTTGCGGCCGGGCAGCTGCCCGCCCTCGCCGGGCTTTGCCCCCTGGGCCATCTTGATTTGAATCTCCTGGGCGTTTACCAGGTAGTTGCTGGTGACGCCAAAGCGGCCGGAGGCCACCTGCTTGATGGCGCTCTTTTTGGAATCGCCATTAGGCAAGGGGATAAACCGCTCCGGGTCCTCGCCGCCCTCGCCAGTGTTGCTCTTGCCGCCCAGCCGGTTCATGGCGATGGCCAGGCACTCGTGGGCTTCCTTGCTGATGGTGCCGTAGGACATGGCGCCTGTCTTAAAACGCTTGACGATACTCTCTACCGGCTCCACCTCCTCGATGGGGATGGTCTCGCCGGGGATGAACTTGAATTCCAACAAGCTCCTTAAAGTAATCAGCTGCTCATCGGTAATCTTTTTGGTAAACGATTTGAATAGCCCGTAATCCCCGGTGCGGCAGGCCTTTTGCAGAAGGTATATGGTCTCCGGATTGTACAGGTGATCTTCCCCGTCCTCCTTGCACTGGAAAAAGCCGCCGGACTCCAGCGTGTCGGTATAGGGGGAGTTGACAGCATATGCGCTTTGGTGGCGCAGCTGGTTCTCCCGGCAGATTTCCTCCAGCCCGATGCCCTCCAGCCTGGAGGGTGTGTGGGTGAAGTATTTGTCCACCAGGTCCTTTTGCAGGCCGATGGCTTCAAAGATTTGCGCACCGTGATAGCTTTCCATGGTGGAGATGCCCATCTTGGTGAGCACCTTCAAAACGCCTTTGACGCAAGCGTGGATATAGTTGTCGATACCCGCTTCCGCTTTCCGCCCTTCCAATAGCCCCTTTTCTGCCAGGTCCCGGATGGTCTCATAGGCAAGATACGGGTTAATGGCCGTGACGCCGTAGCCTAAGAGCGTACAGAAATGATGCACTTCCCTGGGCTCGCCCGATTCCAGTACCAGCCCCACCCGTGTGCGTATCTCCCGGTCGATCAGGCTGTGGTGCAGCCCCGAGCAGGCCAGCAGCGCCGGAATGGCGGCATATTCGCGGTTTATTCCCCGGTCGGAAAGGATCAGGATATTGGCCCCCTGGGCAATGACGCTGTCCGCCTGGCGAAAGAGGCCGTTCAGCGCCCTTTCCATGGCGGCGGGGCCGTCGTTCACCTTATACAAAAGGGACAACACCGCCGTCTTGAACGTGCCGTTGTCTAGGCCCTTCAGCGTTTGAAGCTGCTCGTCGGTGAGGATGGGGTGATCCAAGAGGATGCTGGCGCCCTCCTCCCGCTCCGGCGCCAGGAGGTTCCCGCAGGAGCCCAGCAGCGTGTAAGCGGAGGTGACGATCTCCTCCCGGATGCCGTCGATGGGCGGGTTGGTCACCTGGGCAAAGAGCTGCTTAAAATAGAGATAAAGCATTTGCGGCTTTTCGGAAAGCACCGCCAATGGCACGTCCATGCCCATGGAACCCACGGGCTCCTCCCCGGTTTGGGCCATGGGCGTTAAGAACTTGGTGATGTCCTCATACGTGTAGCCAAATGCCTTCTGCCTGGCCAGCAAATTCCCTTCCTGTGGCGACGCTTTCCCTTTCGCCTCCGACAGTGCGTCAAAGGGGATGATCCGCTGCTTGTTCCACTGGCCGTAGGGGTATTCCTTTGCCACGGTGGATTTGAGTTCCTCATCGGAGATGATGCGCTTTTTCGTCGTGTCGATGAGCAGCATCTTCCCCGGCTCCAGCCGGCCCTTGTAGACCACATTTTCGGGCCTTATATCCAGCACGCCCACTTCTGAGGCCAGGATTACCCGCTCATCCTTTGTCACATAGTACCGGGAAGGGCGCAGTCCGTTGCGGTCCAGCATGCCGCCGATGACTTCCCCATCGGAAAAGCCCATGGCCGCCGGGCCATCCCAGGGCTCCATCAAAAGACTGTTGAACTTGTAGAACTCCCTTTTCTCCTGGCTCATAAGGGGGTTTTTCTCCCAGGGCTCGGGGATCATCATCATGGCCGCGTGGGGTAGCGACCTTCCGGCCATGTACATAAATTCCATGCAGTTGTCAAACATGGAGGAGTCGCTGCCCGTCTCGTCAATAATGGGGAACACGTCAGAGATTTCGCCAAACAGGGGCGACGCCATGCACTTTTGCCGCGCCTTCATCCAGTTCACATTGCCCCGGATGGTATTGATCTCCCCGTTGTGCACCAGGTACCTGTACGGATGGGCCCTGGCCCAGCTGGGGAAGGTGTTGGTGCTGAATCGGGAATGCACCATGGCCAGGGCAGTCACATAGTCCAGGTCACTAAGATCAATATAGAAGCTGCGCAGCTGGGAGGGCGTGAGCATGCCCTTATAGACGATGGTCTTGGACGACAGGCTGGAGAAGTAAAAAATACCGCCGTTGTCCTCGCTCATGGGCGGAATGGACTTTTCCGCGAGCTTCCGGATGCGAAAGAGCTTCCTTTCAAAATCCATGCCGCAGGCGATATCGTCAGCTTTACCGATGAATACTTGGATAAAGCGGGGCAGCGCGGCCTTTGCACTGTCGCCGATGGTCGTCCAGTCGATGGGCACTTCCCGCCAGCCAAGGATTTTTTGGCCTTCCTTTTTTACGATCTCCTCAAAGGCCGCCATCTGCTTTTTGCGGAAATCGTCGTACCTGTGGGCAAACAGCATACCCACACCATAAGAACCGGCTTCCGGCAAGGTAATGCCGATGGTTTGGCAGTCGCGTTTGAAAAATTCATGGGGAATCTGAGTCAGGACCCCGGCCCCATCGCCGGTGTTCTCGTCCGCGCCCCTGGCGCCCCGGTGGTTCAGATTCTCCAGTACAGTAAGCGCATCGTCCAAAATCGCGTGGCTCTTTTCCCCGCCGATGTGGACCACGAACCCGATCCCGCAGGCATCGTGTTCGAACCTGGGATCATACAGCCCTTGCTGGGCAGGCAATTCCGATTCTTGCATAAAACCCACCTTCCCCGTTTCATAAAAGAGGCGTCTTTTTGATTTTAGCACAGGAGGCCATCCTGCGTAAGGGCAAAAATGAAATATTTGTACTCTGAACTTTCAAAATCCAGAAAAAAAACAATTCAGATGCTCATTCTGGCGCGGATTTGCAATACCGCCTGTCATTGGCGGCATTTTTCTTTCCGCATATGGCGCGAAAACGCTTTCTCCGGGACTTTTGCCTCGCGTTCCTTCATCCAGTGCAAAAAGAATACGATTGCAAGCAGGAAAAATGATAAATTATGAGGAATTTTATACGATAATAATAAGGAGGGGAATTGTTTGGGGCTGCTTTTGCCTGCTTACGTAAGCCAGGGTGGGTAGCGGCCCGAAAACTTTCCGGCGGGAGATCTCCGGAATCCTGCGTTTTAATCCGGGGGAAAAAAGGGCATTCGCCGCAGAGGCGGCTTGGCCATAAATAGTCAATAGCGAAAGACAAAAGCGAAGAAAAGCGGAACCTTTTAATGAAAAGCGAATTGGACCGGAAGCGATGAAGAGCAGCGTTTCCGGTAAGATATGTTTGCCTAGGAAGCGTCGATTTTTTTCCTTAATTTACGCTTTGAGGTGCCCTGTCGTTTTTTCTATGGGGCAGTGGGGGTTGAATACATGAAAAAGGCCCTGGTACTTTTACTTGTACTCTGGCTTGTTTTGGTTTGTCCTTTGGGCGGCCAGGCAAGCGATCAGCTTGTTATTGACAGCACGGCGCTGTTTGACCAGCATGGGGCGGTCATACTGCTTGCCGACCCGCAAACCGGGGACATCATCTATGCCAATGATGCGGCCGCCGCGTATTACGGATATGACAGCAAGCAATTGACGTCCATGAATATGTCGCAGATCAACACCGCTTCCCCCCAGTATACGGCGAAGGAACTGCAAGGAGCCGAATCTTCCAGGGAAAGCGGCCTTACGCTGAAACATCGGCTGGCAAATGGAGAAATAAGGGATGTGGAGGTCTTTTCCTATCCTGTTCAAGCGGATGGGAAGACGCTCCTTTTCTCCGTTGTGCATGACGTGACGGAAGAAGTGCGCAAAGCACAGCAGCACGACCTGCTGCTGGCGGGCATATTTATCGCAGGCGGCGCGGCGATCCTGGCGCTGATCCTTATTGCCTTGATCTTATTACGGGGCCGGCGCAGGCTCAAGGAGTCTAAAGAAGATATCGAGCGGTCAGAAGAACTGCACAAAACATTTATAGACGCCGACGACAGTTTGATTTACCTTAAGGATGAAGATCTTAAATACGTTTTTGTCAACAAGGCCTTTGAGAAGTTTTACGGGTGCCGGGAAGCGGAAGTCATTGGGCTGGATGACTTTGCTCTTTCTTCCCAGGAAGAGGCTTTTGCCAAGGAACGCAGAAGAACGGACCTGATGGCGCTGAGCGAAAAGGCTGTGGTCACGGATGAACTCGAGTGGAATGGCAAGATTTACAGAACCCTCAAGTTCCCGGTGCTCCTGCCAAACGGGAAAACAGGCGTGGGCGCATATGTGACGGATGTCACCCAGGCGCGCAAGAATGAGAAAAAGCAGGAAAAGGCGTTAATCCGCCATAAGATATTGGCCGATATGCTCGACCGCAGTTTTGACACCAAACAGTCACAGCTGGATTATGTGCTCCATGAAGCGCTGAAACTGACTGAGAGCCAATTCGGCTATATTTATCTGTACGATGAGGAAGAGAAGGTCTTCACCCTGAATTCCTGGACGAAGGGAGTCATGGAGGCCTGCGCCGTCTTGAATAAGCAAACCGTCTATCCTCTGGAGAAGACGGGGCTGTGGGGAGAGGCCGTGCGCCAGCGCAAGCCCATCGTGGTCAACGACTTTTCAGCGCCCAATCCCCTCAAGAAGGGGCAGCCCGAAGGGCATGTTGCCATCCAGCGGTTCTTATCGGTGCCGGTCCTGATCGACGGCAAAATCGTGGCGGTCATCGGCATGGCCAACAAGACCGTCGACTATGACGAGGATGACGTGTTCGAAACGATCCTGCTCATGAGTGGGGTGTGGAACGCGATCACAAGGCGCGATTCTCAGGAGAAACTTGCCTTCGAGCGCAACAGATTCCAGCAAACGCTGCTGTCCATTGGCGACGGCGTGATGGTGGTTGATAAGGACGGCAAGGTAGAAATGCTCAACCCCGTGGCGGAGAGCATGACAGGGTGGAGCCTTGATGCGGCGCGAGGGCTTCCTTACCTGGAAGTTTTCCGCCTTTCTCATGAACAGCCGGACATGAAGATCAAGGACCCCATCAGGATTGCGCTGGATACCGACCGTGTGCAGGAGATGGAAAACCATGCGGTCCTCACCTCCAGGGATGGGAAGACGTTTTTTCTGGAAGACAGCGCTGCGCCTGTACATAACGATACCGGCGCCATCGTAGGCGTCGTCCTGGTGTTCAGGGATGTGAGCGCCAAGCGGGAACAACTCAAAAAGATAGAATACCTGAGTTTCCACGATGCGCTTACGGGGCTCTATAACCGCAGATTCTTCGAGGAGGAACTGCACAGGCTGGACACTAAGCGGAACCTGCCCATCTCCATCATTGTGGGGGACGTGAACGATCTAAAACTCACCAACGATGTCTTTGGCCATACCTACGGCGATGTGTTGCTGGAACGCTTTGGGCAGGTTTTGCGTCGGGTGTGCCGTTCCGATGATATCATTGCCCGCTGGGGCGGGGACGAATATTCCCTGCTCCTGCCTAGGACAGGCGCGTCGGAGGTCCAAAAGATTATATCAAGGATCCGGGAGGAGTTTTCCAAAGAGCAGGTCAAGGCCATCCAGTGCAGCGTCTCCATGGGTGGGGCTACCAAAGAGGTCCATGAGGAAGACCTGCAGGAAGTGGTCAGCCAGGCGGAAGAGAACATGTATCAGGCCAAGATACAGGAGCACAGCCAAGTCAACAGGGCTACGCTGGATGCCATTGTGCAGCAGTTCCACGAAAGCAGCCCCCGGGAGAAGGAACACGCCGAGCGCGTAAGCCACCTGTGCGAGGCCATGGGCAAAGCCATGGGCTTTTCCAAGGGCGCCGTGAGAAGGCTCAAAGACGCCGGATATCTGCACGATATCGGCAAGATCGTTCTGGATCCAAAGCTTCTGGGAAATGCCTATACCCATACAACAAAGGAATGGAATGAAATCAAGCGGCACCCCGTGACTGGCTACCGCATCCTCAATTCTTTTGACAATATGCTGGACCTGGCGGAGATCGTACTGGCCCATCAGGAGCGCTGGGACGGCACAGGCTACCCCAAGGGCTTAAAGGGTGAGGAGATCCCCGAGGCCGCCAGGCTGCTTGCCTTGGCCGAAAGCTATGAACGTAGAGTCTATGGTTCGGGAAACCAGGATCCCGCCAGCAAGGAACAGGCTCTGGAGGCCATTGAAGCGAACAAGGGCAAGCACTTTGACCCAGCGCTTACGGACGTTTTCCTTGAGATGATGAGAAAAGAGGATCCGGATCTGGAAAAGGCCAAGGAACAAGAACAAAACGAGGATGATTGACGCAAAGGTATTTGAAACGCCCGGCAGGCATATCATGAATGCCTGCCGGGCGTTTTTTGTCATTCCGTGGGAACATTGGAGCGGGATACGGGCGCAAAGGTGGAAATCGGAGCACCTGCCGTCCCAACCACTGCGTACTTCACTCCGCGAGCAAACCCTTGCTCAATTGCCGCACAGGCTCACGTGGGACAGGGGCTCGCCCTACAACAAAACAAAGCAATAAAAAAATGACGCTCTCGCGTCATTTTTTCAAACTGTATTACACCAGCTCCAGGATCACCATCTCGGCGGCGTCGCCGCGGCGGGGCCCCAGCTTATAAATGCGGGTGTAACCGCCGGAGATGCCTTTTTCCGAGTTACGGCTCTTATACTTGGGGCCGATCTCACGGAAGAGCTTTTCCACAACGGGATGCTTGGCATCCTTTGTGCGCTCTTTGAAGTCCGCCTTGCTCTCGTCGTCCTTCTTCTGCTCTTTGAAGTCATACAGGTACGCCATGATCAGGCGGCGGGCATGAAGCTTCGAGGGGGCATCGTTCTGCACGGTGATGGTGACGAGTTGGCCTTTTTCGTTGTGGAATTCCTTAGTGGCCTCCACATTGTTCTCGCACTCGCGGATGGCCAGGGTGATGAGCCGCTCGGCGGCGCTGCGAACTTCCTTGGCCTTGGCCAAGGTCGTTTCGATGCGGCCGCTCCAGATGAGGTGGGTCACCTGGTTGCGAAGCAGCGCCTTGCGCTGGTCGGCGGTGCGGCCCAGTTTACGTTGCGTTGCCATGGGGTGTTTCCTCCTTTACGGGATGGGCGTCAAACCGCCCCGTGTTAATCTTCGTTGGGCCGCAGACCCAAGCCCAGGGCAGCCAGCTTCTGCTCTACTTCCTCCAGGCTCTTTCTGCCCAGGTTGCGCACCTTCATCATGTCTTCCTGGTTGCGCTGCACAAGCTCGGCCACGCTGTTGATGCCCGCACGCTTCAAGCAATTGTAGGCGCGCACGGACAGGTCCAGCTCCTCGATGGTCATTTCCAGGACCTTTTCCTTCTTGTCATCCTCGGGCATGTTGAAGTTCACCGGCATCACATGATCGGTGAGCCGCACAAACTGATTCAGGTGCTCGCTCAGGATCTTGGCCGCCATGCTGATGGCTTCATCAGGCATAACGCTGCCATTGGTCCAGACTTCTAAAGTAAGTCTGTCATAGTCGGTGATCTGCCCCACGCGAGTGTCTTCCACCGCGTAATTCACCTTTTTGATGGGGGTGAAGATGGAGTCCACGGGGATCACGCCAATGGACATGGAGCCATACTTGTTCTTGTCGGCAGACACATACCCGCGGCCCTTGTCCAGCATGATCTGGATCTGCAAGTGCGCGCCCTCGTTCAAGGTTGCGATGTGCAGTTCCGGATTGATGATCTCCACTTCGTCGTCCACACGGATGTCGCCCGCGGTAACTTCGCAGGGGCCGTGAGCGTCGATGAAGACCTGCTTGGGCTGGTCGCTGTACAGC
>JAEWAH010000205.1 GCA_023391725.1 Bacillota bacterium
CCAGAGGGCAAGATTGCCTACACGTACCTAAAGCATAACCTGCTCATCGGCCCCGAGAGCGAAGATACCGTAAGGGGCCCCCGGCAGATCCAGTTTATCGATACGCCGTACGGCAGGCTGTCCAGCGTCATCTGCCTGGATATGGAGTACCCCGATTTTATGCGGCTGGCGGCACAGCAGGGCGTGGACATCATTTTAAGCGGCGCCATCGATGGGACAGCCGCCACAAAAGGAAACCCGCTCCACTCCATCATGGCATCGTACAGGACCATCGAAAGCGGCTTTTCCCTGGCCAGGGCCGGCTACTATGGGCAAAGCGTTGCCGTGGATTATCAGGGGCGCATCATCGGCGCGGCAAATCACTACACGGCGGGTGACAGGACCGTTACGGCAAGGCTCCCCGTGCACGGCGTGAAAACGGTGTACGGAATGCTGGGCGATTACTTCCCGTGGCTGTGCATGATTGCCTTGGCTGCATCTGTCACGGCTGCGGTTCTTGGAAAGCGGAAAAAGCTGAAAAAGACAAATCAAATCAAAGGAGATAGGTTGTATGAAAAAGCAAATTAACCTGTTCAGCTTTGTACTGGGCATTGCAGGCGCGGCGCTGCTCTACTTCGCGGGCTGGGAGTACAATATCCCCCTTGCCCCCTGGATCGCACTTCCCCTTCTTGTGTATCATTTCAGATCGCAGTACCGCTGGTACCATACGCTGCCCGTGGCCGCCGCATCGCTTATCGCAAAGTTTTTCGCCATGCACGGCGGGTGGGATATGGGGGTCGGGCTGGAGGCCGCGTTTGCCGTGGTCGTAAGCGTTCCCCTGCTGGCGGCGCTGTATCTTGACAGAGCCTTTCATAGCAAAATGAATGCTACCGTTGCGACGCTCGTTTTCCCGTTGGTCTACACGCTCCTGGACTACGGGACGACTTTTTTGAACCTGGGCATGACATGCACGCTGGCCTACACGCAATGCACGTTTTTAACCTTAATCCAGCTATCTTCGCTCTTGGGCACCTGGGCCGTTGGATTCATCGTGGCGTGGTTCGCGCCTGTGGCAGTCCTTGTTTTCAAGCATTTGTTTGAGCTGAAAAAGGCCGTCAAGCCTGCGGCGATGTTTGCCGCCGTGTTGGCGCTGGTGATCTCCTTCGGTGCGGTAAGGCTCGTCTTTAATAGACCCGATAGCGACACCGTCCGCATCGCATCGGTCACGGCGGCGCATAGCGAAGATTATTGGACCACCATCACCGACAACAATACCCCACGGGAGGACGCTTCGGCAAAAAAGCCTGAGATGGCCCAAATAAGAGATGAGTTGTTTGCGCGCAGCAAGGAGGCGGCGCAGTACGGCGCCAAGGTCATCTTCTGGTCGGAAGGCGACGCGCCCCTGTATGACGATGATTACGATGCTTTTATCATTAAGGCACAGCAGTTTGCCAAAGAATACGGCGTTTATTTCATCCCGGCTGCTGTGGTCTTCCATTATGACCGGGCGAAAAACGACAACATCGCCGTCATCATCGATCCCAAAGGCAATGTTCTGTACCGCTACGAGAAAACGATCTCCTGGTACCCCACCGATTCGGACGGAAAGATACCCGTCATTCAAACACCATACGGCAAAATAGCGGTCGCGATATGTTTTGATATGGACTATCCGGGCCTGATACGAAAGGCGAAGGACGCCGACATCATGCTGGTGCCCGCATATGACACGAAGAAGATCTCCGACTATCACACCAGAGTCGCATTCTTGCGGGGCGTGGAAAATGGCTTTTCCATTGTCCGCCAGGCCAACGAGGGGACGTCCATCTCCGCAGACTACCTGGGGAATACCCTGACTTACCAAAAGTTTTTCTATACGCAGCCAAGCGTGATGATCTCGGACGTTCCCACCCGGGGAGAAGGCACGCTTTACGGCAGCATCGGCAATATTTTCCTTTTGCTTGCGGCAGCCGCCATCCCGGTGCTGTTCGCCTCGCAGATCAAGAGATTAAGGCGCAAGAGCGAACCTGCCGTGAACTATCATTGAAAGCTTGATAAACGCGCGGTATAATGCTTATAAAGTCACTTTCTGCAAGGAGAAAGCTGTGAAGGATACCGCTGCAAGGAACAAGATACTGGAAGCTACCATCAACAGCATCGAGATTTACGGGATCGAAGGCTGTACGATGCGGCACATCGCCCAGGAAGCGGGCGTGGCGCTTTCGTCGCTGCACTACTATTTCGAGTCGAAAGAAGTTCTCGTCGACAAGGCCCTGGAGCTTGCCATGACCAATATGTTCGACGATATCGAAAATATCTGGAAGGGTTCTGGGGTGGATCACAAGGCGGCGCTCCATCAGATCCTGACGTATCTTTTGGAAGGGGCGCTCAGATTTCCCGGGATCACCAGAGCCGGTTTGCAGCCCCTGCTCATGCAGGGGAGAACAGACAGCCTGTTTATTGTAGGGCTCAACGAATTTCTAAGTAAGGCATCCGGCGAGATGGCCAAGACTGTTCGGGTGGAGGCGGAAGACCTGCGCCTGAAGCTAATGCAGGCCTTTTCCACGATCCTGTTCCTGGGGATTGCACCGGACTCCTTTCAGGATTTTTCCGCCCAGAGCTTCCGGGAAGAAGAAAACAGGGCAAAGCTTGTGAAAAGCGTCATTGACGGTATTTTTTAGAAAGCGCCACAGGTGGAAGGGTTCAAAGCGTCTCTCCCCGGGCATACTGCGGGTGGGGGAGGGAGAAAGAATGCAGTCAAACTTACAGAATCTATTGGATAAGAATACCCGGGCGTATGAATATTACCATTCCCTGCACTCCTCTGTGCGGGCCATTGTGGATAACCACGCCGATGAGATCAAGACCCAGGAGGATCTTATCGAGATCGCCAACCGGGGGATGACCGGAGTTTTGAGGGAGTACGGCGGGATCTACGACGATAGCAGCCCGTATCCGCAGGCGTGAATGATACGAAAAAGCCCTCGCATTGCGAGGGCTTTTGTGCGTCAGGAATTGAGAAGGTGCGTATACCTCATCAAACGCCTTTGGCGGCAGCTTTCCCAATGAAGGGAGCGATAACAAACATATGTTTGCCTGTCAAGTCCTGCTCCGGCCCGGTATAGCCGGTGCTGGCAGGGGGAGAATAGCAGGCAAGGAATATATTGAAATGAGGCAGACGAATGCAAAACGGAAGCGGCGGCGCTCCTAACCGGCTGATGAAGGAAACCTCCCCCTACTTAAAGCAGCACGCCTTCCAGCCCGTGGACTGGCATCCCTGGGGGCAGGAAGCATTTGAAAAAGCCAAACGGGAAAACAAGCCCATCTTCCTCTCCGTGGGCTACTCCTCCTGTCACTGGTGCCACGTGATGGCCCATGAATCCTTTGAAGATGTGAAAGTAGCGGAGCTGCTAAACCGGGATTTCGTATCCATCAAGGTGGATAGGGAAGAGCGGCCGGAGATCGATGCTGTATACATGCAGGCATGCCAGGCCATGACCGGGTCCGGGGGCTGGCCGCTCACGGTGTTCTTGACGCCGGAGAAGCAGCCCTTCTTCGCGGGCACGTACTTCCCCAAGAACGCGGCGTATGGCCAGGTGGGGCTTATTGACCTCATAACGACCGTTGCCCGCAAGTGGCGGGAGGACCCCACCGCCTTAAAGGAGAACGGGCTGCAAGTGGTCAAGGCTTTTGAGCAGGCGCCTTCCCCCTCGCCGGGGCGCATGACAAAGGAGCTTTTTAAGAAGGCGAAAATCGACCTGGACGCTCGCTTTGACGATCAGTACGGCGGCTTTGGCAGCGCACCCAAATTTCCCTCACCCCATGTGTTGATGTTCCTTTTAAGATACGCGCTTCTGGAACAAGATTCCCGCGCGCTGGTCATGGCGGAAAAGACGCTTTTGCAGATGTACAAGGGCGGGATCTACGATCATCTGGGGGGCGGGTTTAGCCGTTATTCCACCGAACGCACATGGCTTATTCCCCATTTTGAAAAGATGCTCTACGATAACGCGCTGCTGGCCATGGCCTATACGGAGGCATATCAGATCAAGGGCAAGGCGCTGTACCGCCAAGTGGCCGTGGATACGCTGGACTTTGTGCTGCGGGAGATGACGGGCTCGGCGGGCGGCTTTTTTTCCGCCCAGGACGCGGACAGCCGCGGCGAGGAAGGGGCCTATTATACCTTTACTCCGGAAGAGATTATGCAGGTTCTGGGGCAGGCGGAAGGGCAGCGATTCTGCGCCCAGTATGGCGTGACAAAGAAGGGCGTGCAGGAAGGGAAAGCCATCCTCAATCGCCTGGAAGCTACTCAGGAGGAGGATGAGCACTTTCGGCCCTTGAGAGAAAAACTCTACAACTACCGGCGCAAGACGAGGTCTCTCTTTACCGATGACAAGATCCTGGCGGCCTGGAACGGGCTGATGATCGTGGCCCTGTGCAAAGCCGCCGTACCTTTAAATCGCCCCGATTACCTTAAGGCTGCCCGCCGGGCGGTGGATTTTGCCGAGAAGAATCTTACCGCAAACGATGGGACGCTGTACGTATCCTGGCGCGAGGGCAGGGCCATAGGAAGGGGAGGGCTAACGGAATACGCCGCCATGGCCTGGGCATACCTGGCGCTATATGAGGCGGAGCTTAATGGCGCGCATGTGAAGAAGGCGGAGGCTCTTTGCCGGTTGATGGTGAGGAACTTCTTTGACGAAAAGCAGGGCGACTTTTTCTTAAGCGGGGCTCAGAACGATTTGATCTTCCGCCCCAAGGAGCATTATGACGGGGCCATGCCCTCGGGTAACGCCATGGCGGCCTACGTGCTCTTTAGGCTTGCCCATCTGACCGGGGATGACGCCTGGATGGAATATGCCACCCGCACCGTGGAGCGCCTGGCGGGCGTGGCCAAGGACCAGCCCACCGGCTACTGCTTTGCGCTGATTGCTGGGATGGAGCGGTGCTACCTGCCCATGGAGATCACGTGTGCGGCCCTTGGAGAAAACAATATTGCGGACTTTGCCGCTGCCATGGGGAAACGGTTTTTGCCCAATGCTATTGTAACTGCAAGGCATCTGAATGCGAAGGATATGGATGTGCCTGGCGTTTCCCGGGAGCTGGACGTCAAAGGGCATATCGCGGCGTATTACCTGTGCACGGAAGGGGCCTGCCGGCCGGCCATGTTTTCCCTGATGGAACTGGAAGCAGCGGTGGACGGCTGCGTGCGTGTGCCTCAATAGAGAGGCGGAGCTTCCCCCTCCCTGTCTCTGTTCCATAGTTTCTATCTCCCAGGGCATCGATGGCAGATCTCTTTCTCTGCTCTCGGTGCCTTTGTTTTGTCATGAAGTATACGCTACGCTATTGGATGTATGGAGCTGGTCCTCTGGAAAAAGAGCCTCCCGTGAAAATTTTAATTGGGAATATTTTTTAATTGATATGCGTCATATGGTTAACGGAAATACAGGTGATGACTCCGGTTAACCACCCCGGCGCCGCGCGCCACCCCTCCAGAGCCCCCGCACCGTGCCGCGCGTCGCTTGACCGGTGTTCCGCAGTTCCGCTGCGCTCCCCTGCGTAAGGTTCGCTCCGCTCACCTTTCGCAGGGGTGGACCCGAAGGGGACGGGGTGATTGATACGCAGCGCCGGGGTGGTCGATCGCAGGGCGCTTTTGTTCGCGTGCCGTTCCATACCTTTCCTGCGGATGGGCATGAGCTGGTTTGGCTTCGTTTTCGCTAGCCGCTTTTTCTGGTATACTTGACTACATATGCAACTATCTATTTTTTCCGACGAATAAGGAGGTACCTGATGAAACACCCCCGCCTTCGCCTGACCGCGCTTTTGCTTGGTCTTGCACTTATCCTTACCGCCTGCGCCACGGCGGAGCAGGCCGCACCCACGCCGACTACGGCGCCTACCTCTGTGGCGGCCGCGACGCCTACCCCCGTAGCGCTGGGAACGCCCGTGCCCACCAACGCCAAGGGGATGCCTTTTCTGCTCAATGATTTTGAAGGCAGCCCCGTTGTGTTCAGCGAGCTCAAGGGCAAGGTCGTATACCTGAACTTTTTCACCTCCTGGTGCCCTTACTGCGTGCAGGAGTTGGGCGATCTTAAAAAGCTTCAGGAAAAGTACGGGGAGGACTTGGCCCTGATCCTTGTCCACGTGCCCGACAACGACCCGGAGGAGACCGCGCGCCAATACCTCAAGGATAACGGCTATGATGGCCTGCGCATGGCGGAGGACTCGAACTTCTTCCTGGCCAACTACTATCAATTGGAAGGCTACCCTCTGTCTGTGGTCATCGACAAGGAGGGGTATCTGTCGGTCTACCAGCCCGGAGCAATGACCTTTGAACAGATGGAGCAGGCAGTTAAGTCCGCCGGGCTCATATCTCCCGAACCCACCAAGGAGCCATAAAGATGACATCCGGTTTTGATTTCAGCCAAGCGCCCCAGCTCATCGAAGTGAGCCTGACCGCAGGGTCCGCATTGCTAAACGGCCTTGCGGCCTTTGTGTCCCCCTGCATCCTTCCCATGCTCCCCGTGTATGCTGCGTATTTGCTGGGGGAAGGGACCGCCGGGCAGGGCAAGCATGCTCTGCGCCCCGTCCTCTTTAGGATGCTGGGGTTTTTGCTGGGCTTTATCCCCTTCTTTATGGCGCTGGGGGCCGGGGCGGGCGCGCTGGGGCCTCTTTTGCAAAGCAGCCCGCAGTTGCGCACATACATAGGCGGCGGGCTGATGATCGTATTCGGACTGATGATGCTTAACGTGCTTCCGGCTCTGAACATCTTCCATATCAAGGCGGACGGTGCGCGGCTTGCGGCGGGCGGGTTTTTTAAGACCGCGCTCTTTGGCGTTCTTCTGGCCATTTCCTGGCTTTCCTGCACCTCGCCGTTTTTGTTCAACGTGCTTTTGCTGGCCGCCAAGGAGGGCGGCACGGCGGTACAGGGAATATGGCTTTTGTTCGTGTTTTCCCTGGGGCTGGCCGCGCCGTTTTTGCTGTTCATGGCTTTATACGCCAAACTGGGCGGGATGATCGCCTTTTTGCGCATCCATCAACTCTTCATCCGCCGGACGGCCGGCGTGGTCATGATCCTGCTGGGGATCTTTCAGATTGCGGGGTTATTGAAGTGAAGCGGATCTTCGCCCTATATGTCAAGGAGGAAGCCCGTAATACAGTTGGATGTGAAAGTATGAGCGAAACATATGATGTCGCCATCATCGGCCTGGGCCCGGCGGGGGCGACCTTGGCCAGGCTCCTGGCCCCGCGCTTTCGCGTGTTTGCCCTGGACGGGCAGCCGCTTCTTCATGAAAAGCCCTGCGGCGGGCTGCTGGCCCCGGACGCTCAAAAATCTCTTGCCCGTTTGCAATTGACACTCCCCAAGGAAATACTCGTCAGCCCTCAAATATTTGCGGTAAAAACCATCGACGTGCCCAAAAAGCTGGTCCGCTATTATCCCCGCTCCTATATCAACCTTGACCGGCATCGGTTTGACCGCTGGCTCGTCTCCCTGATCCCGCCTTACGTGCATATAGAGCCGGGCGTCTGCCGGAGCATCGCACAAGAAAAGGGCGGCTACTGCATCGCCTATAAGCGCGCGGATGGAACCATGGGGGAGATCCATGCGGACCGGGTGGTTGGGGCGGACGGGGCCTCTTCGTTTACCCGCCGCGCCTTTTTCCCGGGCCGCAGGCTGAACAGCTTCGTAGCCATCCAGCAATGGTTCCAACAATCGGACGGCAACCCTTTTTACTCCTGCGTGTTTGATGGCGATATTCCCGGACTGTGCTCCTGGTCCGTCTCTAAGGATGGGGATTTCCTTTTCGGCGGCGCGTACAAAGTAAAAAACTGCCGCCAAAGCTTTGAAAAACAAAAGCAGACGCTCTCCGCCTTCGGGTTCCAGTTCGGCCCACCACGCAAAACAGAAAGCTGCCTGGTCATCCGGCCCCGGCTGCGGGACGGCTTTTGTCTGGGGCGGGACGGCGTATTTCTCCTGGGCGAGGCGGCGGGGTTCATCAGCCCCAGCTCTTTAGAAGGGATCAGCTGGGCACTAAACAGCGCCGCGCTCCTGGCGGAGGCCTTTACGGGCGGCAAAGACCCGCAAGCAGCCTACCGGAAAGCGACCCGGGGGCTGCGGCTCAAGCTGGTTTTGAAGATGCTCAAATGCCCCTTCCTCTACCATCCGTGGCTTCGCTCGCTGGTGATGAAGAGCGGCATGAGGGCCATCAGCCTTTGCGAGCAGGGTACGCCGATCAAGCAAGGCGCGCTCCCCATGTAATCAAGGAGGCAAACAGGATGGATCGGCTTTCCGAATCCTTAAAGCAATATTTGTGTGATCAGGGTGCGGCGCTGTGCGGTTTTGCCGACCTTCATAATCTGGTGGACGGGGAGCTAAGCTACGGTGTGTCCGTGGCGGTGCGGGTCCCAAAGCCCGTGGTGGAGTCTATTTCAGATGGTCCCACCCCTGCCTATTTCGACGCCTATCACACCCTGAACGACCAGCTGGACGGCCTGGTCACAGCCGGAGCGGATTTTTTGAAGAAGCGGGGGTACAACGCCTATCCCCAGACCAGGGCCAATGTAACTGAATCGGATGATTACCGCACCCGGCTGCCCCACAAGACCGTGGCGACCAGGGCGGGCC
>JAEWAH010000238.1 GCA_023391725.1 Bacillota bacterium
TTGCCTATATTATGCAATGCGTGGCAGCATCCGCCAAAAGGCTTCCCCTTGAGGGGATGCTGTCGCCCGCAGGCGACTGAAGAGGTGTTAATAACAAATCGGTAGACCCCGACACCTCTTCCGGCGCTGGTGCGCCACCTTCCCCTCAAGGGGAAGGCTTTTGGAGGTTTTCACTCACCTGCTCAATTTCACCAATGCCGCGGCATGGGGTTTCAACGTTACGGCGACTCCGTCAGGTGTAAACGGGATCTCCTTATGCGCCCACAAATCCCGTGCTTTCGCCGGTTCAAAGCCAAACCCGCAGGAACCAAAATCAGCCGCCACCTGCATTTCCTCCTCGGAAAGGTTGAACAGCGCCAGATATGCGCTTCCATCCTCGTCAAAGCTCATCCACACCGCGTGGCGCTCATCCTTTTTAAGCTGCCTGGCGCCATGGGAATGGCCGATGAGTCGCAGCACTTCCCCATTGGTAAGCAGCGACAGTGTCCAGTCATCGTTCTCGCGCATTTCCCCGCCCATCATCAGGGGTGATCTGAACATGCACCACAGCGTCATCATGGTCACTTGCTCATCCCTGGTGAAGTTGGTCTGCCGCCCATGCTTGTGCCCCATGCCGATGCGTCCCAGGGGCAGCATGTCGCAGTCCGGCCAGCAGCCCGGCGCCACATGCTTCTGCCATAGTTCGCACCGGTCAAACATGTTTTTGAGCAGATCCCACCTGTCCCAGAAATCATCCGTAATGCGCCACAAGTTGGCGTATTTCTGCAGATGCCAGGCCTTTTCGATCACCGCGGGGCCCGGGGACAGGCTCAGCACCATGGGCCTTCCACAATGCTCGATGGCCGCGGCGATCAACTCGATCTCCTTTTCCGCCGAATAGGGCATGTGGGGATACATGTTGGTGTTGCAGATGTCATCCACCTTCACATAGTCCACGCTCCAGGCGGCGTATAGCTGGAAAAGGGAATCGTAATACGCCTGCGCCCCCGGCTTTTGAAAATCCACGCCGTACATATCGCTGTTCCATTTGCAGATGGACGCGAACGACGCGATCTTGTCTGCAGTCGTATTTGTTCCCAAAATGGGCAGGCGGCCATGCACCGCCTGGCGCGGGATCCCCCGCATGATGTGGATACCGAATTTCAGCCCCAAATCATGCACCTTATCGGCGATGGGCTTGAACCCTTTCCCGCCTGCCGCGGAAGGGAAGCGGTTTGGCGCGGGGATTTGCCGCCCGTACTCATCCAGCGTAAGATTGGCAAAGGGAATGTATTCCTGATCCAAAGTCCCGGCCAATGGCTCGGACCACTGGATATCGCACACGATATATTCCCAGCCGTACTCCTTCAAGTGCTTCGCCATGTACTCCGCATTGCCAAGGAGTTGCTCTTCGTTTACCGTTGCCGCATAGCAGTCCCAGCTGTTCCAGCCCATAGGGGGCGTCAAGGCCACCCGGTTCTTATCCAAATCCATCACTCGCTCTCGTATTTTCTTCCGCACAGTATCTGTCCCCTATTATACCATTTTCCCGCAGCAAGTTCTATTGGAAGGAGCATCTTAATGGAATATGACAGCGGCCAGGTCCTGTGCCGAAAGTGCCTCCCTGAGGAGATCACCGAAAGCGAGCTGCTAAAATATCTGGACGGCTTTGCCGCTTCCTTGCCGGACGATGTCCGGGTCCCGGAGGAAACGTATGTCCGGCGCTTGGAATTTTGCGAAGCGTGCGGCCACAGAATCCTCTATACCTGCACCCTTTGCGGCTGCTACATCCAAGCCAGGGCAGCCAAAAAGCATATGAAATGCCCTATCCCGTGCGCTCCCCGGTGGGAAGCCGTTCGGGAGGATTCGTGAACTCATCTGTCCTCATAAGTTAAGCAAAGGAGATGTCGCCATGCCCCCCTCCGCCTCGACCGCAAAGCATCCCGGCCTTTCTGATGTCCGCCTGAGCGGCGGCTATTTGGGCCCGGTCCTTGAACTGGTGAAGAAGGAGATGCTCCCCTTCCAGTGGAAAGTTCTTAACAACGAGATCAAAGACGCCGAAAAATCGAACTGCCTGGAGAATTTCCGCATCGCCGCGGGCATTTCCCATGGGGAATTCCACGGCATGGTCTTTCAGGACAGTGACCTGGCTAAATGGCTGGAGGCCGCAGCCTACGCCCTGGCGCAGGCACGCGACCCCCAGCTGGAATCGCTGTGCGATGAGGCCATCGATCTGGTAGGAAAGGCACAAATGTCCGATGGGTATTTGAACACCTATTACCAGTGCACAGGTGTCGAAAAACGCTGGACGAATTTGCGGGATAACCATGAGCTTTACTGTGCGGGGCATATGTTGGAAGCGGCGGTGGCCTACAAGGAAGCCACGGGGAAAGATTCGCTGCTTAACATCATGCGCCGCTATGTGGCCCATATTCGTACCGTGCTGGGGCCGGGCGATGGCCAGCTGCGCGGCTATCCCGGCCATGAGGAGATCGAGCTGGCGCTATGCAGGCTGTATCAACTGACTGGGGATAAAGAAGCGCTGGAACTGGCGCGCTACTTCATCGACCAGCGCGGGCAGGAGCCCCACTTCTTTGTGGAGGAAGCCAAACGCCGGGGTGACAAGCACATCTATCACGGCCTGGGCGAAAGCTACAACCAAAGCCATATGCCGGTTAGGGAACAGCAGACGCTGGACGGGCACAGCGTGCGGGCGCTGTACCTATTAACCGGCATGGCCGCCCTGGCCAAGGAAACGGCGGACCTCACCCTTGTGGACGCCTGCCAAAGGCTCCTTCACAATGTGATGGAAAAGAGGATGTACATTACCGGCGGCGTGGGCTCCACCCATGTGAGCGAGGCGTTCAGTTTTGATTACGACCTGCCCGGCGATACCGCCTACGCTGAGACTTGCGCCTCTATCGCGCTGATCTTCGCCCTTCGGAACATGCTGCTGATCACGCCGGACGGTGCGTACGCCGATGCCATCGAACGGGCGCTGTATAACACTTGCATGGCGGGCATGGCGCTGGATGGCCAGCACTTTTTCTACGTGAACCCCTTGGAAGTCTGGCCCGAAGCCAGTCAAAAGGACCCCGGCAAGCGCCATGTGCTGCCTGTTAGGCCAAAGTGGTTCGGCTGCGCCTGCTGTCCACCTAACCTGGCCCGGCTGCTCCTGTCCCTGGGTACCTACCAGTACCAGACGGCAGAAAATGAGGTGCGCATGCACCTGTACCTAAGCGGCGACGCCACGCTTTCCCTGGGCTATCAAAAGGTACGCATGTCGGTGGATACCGCCTATCCCAGCGATGGGGCCGTGAAAATCACCGCCGGCGCGGGCAGCTACCGCCTGCTTTTGCACATCCCAGGCTGGTGCGAAAAGTGGACCATCACCCGCAAAGCCGCGAAGGTAAAGGCGCAGGTGGTCAAGGGTTATGCTGTGCTGGAAGGCCCCTTCCAAGAGGGGGAGACGATCTATTTGGACCTTGAAATGAAACCTCAGCGCAATTATGCGGATTTGCGTGTGCGCGACTGTGCGGGCCGCGTGGCGGTATCCGTGGGCCCGGTAATCTACTGCCTGGAGGGCATCGATAACGGCCCCGGGCTGCACACGCTGCTTTTGCCCCGGGATGCGAAGCTGAAAGCGGATTTTGAGCCTGAGTTGCTTGGCGGTACGCCCGTGGTGGACGTAAAGGGCCTGAAGGAAATAGAACCGGAAGGTGCGCTATACCACGCAAAGGTGCCGGACTTGACCCCCGCGCGTTTGCGCTTCATCCCCTATGCCCGCTGGGCAAACCGGGGCGAAAACGAAATGACTGTGTG
>JAEWAH010000253.1 GCA_023391725.1 Bacillota bacterium
GGCTCAAGCGATTACCCGGGAGCATGACGGGCCGCCATATACGCTCCCCTTTCAATCTTGCACCAGGTGGGGTTTACATCGCGGACAAGTCGCCAAGCCGCGGGTGAGCTCTTACCTCGCCTTTCCACCCTTGCCGCGCATGCGCGGCGGTATATCTCTGTTGCACTTTCCTTGGAGTCGCCTCCACCGGCCGTTAACCGGCACCCTGCCCTATGGTGCTCGGACTTTCCTCATGCCAAAGGCATGCGGCCGCCCAGCCGCCTCGCATTCCACCGGAAAGCATAGCATGGCATGGGAGCGTTTGTCAATGGATATTGATGGTCTATGCAGGGATTTTACACGCATCTGTTGTATATATGTACATACGTAAGCGTATGTATGGAATGAGGGAATGAAAGCGTTCCCCTTTATCCATCGAGAGGAGGGCGGCAGATGACGCCCCGGGAAATCCAGGAGCAGGAGGAACGGTCACGGCTAAGTCCGCTGGCTGCCCTGAGCATAAATTCCAAGGGCCGGGAGCGGCCCTTAGAACCCTGTCCCCTTCGCACGGTATTTCAGCGGGACCGGGACCGTATCATCCACAGCAAAAGCTTTCGTCGATTAAAGTTTAAAACGCAGGTGTTCTTATCCCCCGAAGGTGACCACTTTCGCACAAGGCTCACCCACACGCTGGAAGTGGCACAGGTGGCCAGGACCCTGGCCCGGTCGCTGCGCTTGAATGAAGACTTAGCGGAGGCCATTTCCCTGGGGCATGACATGGGGCATACCCCCTTTGGGCATATTGGCGAGCGGTCATTGAATACGCTTTTGCCAGAAGGCTTCCGCCACAACGAGCAGAGTCTTCGGGTAGTGGAAAAGCTGGAAAACGAAGGCCAAGGGCTGAACCTCACCTGGGAAGTTCGCAACGGCATCCTCTGCCACAGCGGCAAGACAGAACCCGAAACGCTGGAGGGGTTGTGCGTCAGCCGGGCCGACCGCATCGCCTATATCAACCACGACATCGACGACGCGCTGCGTGCGGGCATCCTGCACCCCTCTGACCTGCCGCAGGATTGCTTGAAAGTCCTGGGCCAGACGCCGGGCCAAAGGATCAATACCATGATCATGGACATTGTGGAAAATAGCGCCGGCAAGCCCCAGGTGCTCATGAGTGAGCCCATCCTCGCGGCCACCAACGCCCTGCGTGATTTTCTTTTCCAAAAGGTCTACCGTCAGGGCTGGCGGGAAGCCGAGGAACACCGGTGCGACCACGTGATCCGCACGCTGTTCAACTATTATATGGAGCAGCCAGAGGAAATGCCGGAGGAGTATGTGCTCATCGGCCGGCAGGAGGGTTTCTCGCGAGGCGTAGCGGACTTTCTGGCCAGCATGACCGACAGGTATGCCGTACGGCTGTTTCAAAAGCTGTTTGTGCCTTCCGGCTTCCCCGCCTCGTAAAGAATTTTGCCGAAATGTGGCGCAATGGCGTTCAAATTGTTACAAACAAGCAGGAACTGCCCCTTGGGCGGCGAATAAAGCAGAGCAGGTGAAATGAGCATGGCAGGACGATTCCCACCCGCATGGTTGGACGAGCTCCGCGCCCGGGCCGACATTGTGCAAGTGGTATCTTCCTACTTGCCACTGAAGAAGAACGGGCATAGATATTGGGGTCTGTGCCCGTTTCACAACGAAAAGACCGCCTCCTTTTCGGTGGACAGCCAGCGCCAGTTATACTATTGCTTCGGCTGCAAGGCGGGCGGCACGGTGATCCAGTTCGTGATGGACATGGAGCGCCTGGATTTTGCCGAGGCGGTCCGCCTTCTGGCAGACCGGCTGCATATGGTCCCGCCTGAAATCAAGGAGGATGAAGCCTACCAGAAAAGCCGGGCGCTGAAGGAACGGCTCACGGAAGCCAACCGCCTGGCCGCGCAGTTTTATCACCAGCGGCTCTACGCTCCGGAAGGCGTGCAGGTGCTCCAATATCTGCACGGCCGTGGGCTGGACGACGGGGTGATCAGGCGATTCGGCCTGGGGGCCGCCACCGGCGGCCGGGATGATCTGACGGAGCATCTTATCAAAGAGGGCTATACCCTGGAGGAGACGCAAAGGGCCGGGCTCACCGTGTTTCGGGAAGGCAAGGCCATCGACATGTTCCGCAACCGCGCCATCTTCCCCATCATCGACCTGTACGGTCAGGTGCTGGGGTTCGGGGGCCGGACCATGGGGGACGCAAAGCCCAAGTACTTAAACACCGCCGATACCCCGGCCTTCAACAAGCGCCTGGGGGTATACGCCGCCAATCTTTTAAGGAAAGTCCGCAACCTCCCACGGGTGATCCTGGTGGAAGGATATATGGACGTGGTGGCGCTGTCCCAGTTCGGGGTGGAGGGCGTGGTAGCCACACTGGGCACATCGCTTACCCAGGAGCAGGCCCGGCTGCTCAAGCGCTTCGCACCCCAGGTATGGGTGGCTTATGACGGCGACAGCGCGGGGCAGCATGCGACCCTTCGAGCGCTTGACATCTTCGAGGCGGAGGACATTCCCGCCCGTGTGCTGGCCTTCCCGGATAATCTGGACCCGGATGAATTCATCCGCAGGGACGGCCTGGAGGCTTTTACGTCCCTTTCCCCCATGAGCGCCACGGAGTACCGCATGGAGCGCAAGGCGGAGGAGTTCGATTTAAGCACCCAGGACGGGCGGACTGAATACGCCAAAGCTTGCGCCGAAATTTTGCGCCGCGTCACCCAGCCGGTGGAACTGGAAAATCACTTGCAGCGCCTGGCCATCCAAACCGGGTTCACAAGGGACGTACTCATCGCACAGGTTGGTATTTCTCAAGCACCCGGCAAGAATAGTGTTTCTCCACAAAGGGAAAGATTATCCACAAAGGCGGAACCTGGGCCCGACCGCGCAGAACAGTCGCTTTTGGCGCTGCTGTCCACAGGAAGGCTGCCAAAGGGCGCTATTACCTCAGAAGAATTCAGGGACCCATTTTTAAAGCAATTATGCGAAGGGCTGCTGAGCGGCCAATCCCCCGCGGAGCTGATGGAATCCCAGGCGGATGAAAAAAGCCGCAGCCTTGTGGCAGAGATCTTCTCCGAGCCTGTAGAGGGCGATCCAGACATGCTGATGCGCATGGCGGAAGAATGTCTGGACAAGCTGCGAAGGCAGCGTGTGGACGCACGGCTTAAAGAACTCAAGCAGCAGCTCCCAACCCTTTCCGGCAAAGAAAAGGATGCAGCCCTAAAGGAAACCATAACGCTGATGCAGCGCCTGAACCAACTCAAACCCGGCAGATAGTTTTACCGCCGTTTGCCGATCCCTATCCCGCAGTTCCCGGCTAAGCCGGGCTTTCCGCCTTCGGTTACGAAAAGGAGTGATTTTGTTGAGCCTGACGCCCGATGCACGTCAAGCCAAACTCAACGACCTGTATGAACAGGGTAAAGCCAAAGGGACCATGACGTACAAAGACATCATGAACCAGTTGGTTGAGTTTGAGATTGAGCCTGACCAATTCGATAAAATATTGGAAACGTTCGAAGCCCTGGGCGTGGACGTTGTCAACGAGCTGGATCCCACCGAGCCGGAGCTTATTGCCGAGCCGCTGGAGAAGATCGATCTCTCCGTTCCCGAGGGTATCTCCATCGATGACCCGGTGCGCATGTACTTGAAGGAGATCGGCAAGGTGCCTTTGCTTACCGCCGATGAAGAAATAGAGATTGCCCAGCGCATGGAGCAGGGGGATGATGACGCCAAGCGCAAGCTGGCGGAAGCGAACCTGCGCCTGGTGGTATCCATCGCCAAGCGTTATGTGGGCCGGGGCATGCTGTTCCTGGATCTGATCCAGGAGGGCAACCTTGGGCTTATCAAGGCAGTAGAGAAATTCGACTACCGTAAGGGCTACAAGTTTTCCACCTATGCTACCTGGTGGATCCGGCAGGCCATTACCCGCGCCATTGCCGATCAGGCCCGGACCATCCGCATCCCCGTACATATGGTGGAGACCATCAACAAACTGATTCGCGTCTCCCGGCAGCTTTTGCAGGAATACGGCCGGGAGCCTACCCCTGAGGAGATCGCCAAAGCGATGGCCATCAGCGAAGGCAAAGTAAGGGAGATCATCAAGATCGCCCAAGAGCCCGTATCGCTGGAAACGCCCATCGGCGAGGAAGAAGACAGCCATCTGGGGGATTTCATCCCCGATGACGACGCTCCCGCCCCTGCGGAAGCCGCCTCCTTCTCTTTGATGAAGGAACAGCTGTTGGACGTACTGGATACCCTGACGCCAAGAGAAGAAAAGGTGCTGCGCCTGCGCTTTGGCCTGGACGACGGCCGCCAGCGCACTTTGGAAGAAGTGGGCCGGGAGTTTAATGTCACCCGGGAGCGCATCCGCCAAATCGAGGCCAAGGCCTTGCGCAAACTGCGCCATCCCAGCCGGAGCAAAAAATTGAAAGACTATCTGGACTAAGCCAGGAATACATCATGGCGGAGGGGAGGGGGCGCAAAAGCCTTCCTCCCTTGCTTTATCAAGATGCGCGAGTATACGAAAGGAAAGACATATGGGCTGGTATCTTTTGCTGCTCCTCATCGCGCTTCCCGCATACTTCGCATACGCCATTTATTCGACCTTGCGGGAGGCGCGCCATCGCAGGGATGAGGTAGTGGAACGTTTCGGAACGTTCCATAAGCATCCCCAGGAAGATTTTAAGGTCCTGCATGATCAATGGGAGCTGAAAAAGCAGCATACGCCCCATGAGGTAGACGACATCACTTGGAACGACCTGAATATGGACCAGGTGTTCCATCGGGTCAACAGCTGCCTCACCTCCCCGGGAGAGGAGACGCTCTATGATCGGATGCGCGCCATTGATGGGCCGGAGGAGGGCTGGGAAGATTCCCTGGATGCCCTTGATAAAGACCCTGCCCTGCGGCGAAAGATCCAGACGCTCCTTTTGCATCTGGGCAAGAACAGTGAAAGCGGGCTTAGGGAACTTGTAGCCAACCCCGACAATTACCGCCTGCCCTATCCGCATCTGATTCGGGCGGCCTCCCTGCTGCCACTTGTGGCGGTTGCCTCGTTTTTCCTATCCCTGCAGCTGGGCCTGCTGTTGATCTTTCCGGTGCTTGTGATCAACGCCTCCCTATCCTACTGGGGAGACAAGCAATTGCAAGGCAGGCTGCATACTGTGCGCTATGTTAACGCCCTTTTGTGGTGCGCCAAAAAGCTTTCCCGCCTGTCCATGCCGGGTCTTGAGCAGCATCAAAGTGCTCTGGCCAATGCCTACCACCCCTTTGCACGGTTGCGGGGGGCACTTTCCGGAACAGTGCAGCAAGGGATGGCCGCGGGCGATGTCGGCGCCGTGATGGTCTTCTTTAAATTTTTCCTGCTCACGGATCTAACGGGGTACAACCGGGCCATGGCCTCGTTTGCGCGCCACGGGAAAGAACTAAAGCAGCTATACGATACAGTGGGCCGGCTGGATGTGATGATCTGTACCCTTTCCCTGCGCAAAAGCCTGCCCCGCTTTTGCCGGCCACGCTTTACGCAGGTGATGGCCATGGATGTCCGCGTGGCGGTGCACCCGCTGTTGGAAAGCGGTGTGCCCAACAACGCGGCTCTCACCAGGGGCACGCTGATCACCGGCTCCAATGCATCGGGCAAATCCACCTTCATCAAGACCCTGGCAGTGAATGCTATCCTGGCACAATCGATTCATACCTGCACCGCCGCCTCCTTTTCCCTGCCCCGGGCGCAGGTCATGTCCTCCATGGCCCTAAGGGACGATCTTCTCAGCGGAGACAGTTACTTCGTGGTGGAGATCAAATCCTTCCGGCGCATTCTGCAGGCGGTGGAAAAAGCCCCCTGCCTGTGCTTTGTGGATGAAATTTTAAGGGGTACCAACACCATCGAGCGTATCGCCGCCTCCGCCGCGGTACTCCGCAGCTTGCAGCGGGAAAACAGCCTGTGCGTGGCGGCCACCCATGATATAGAGCTGGCGGGCATCCTGGCCGATCGGTACGACAATTACCACTTCCGGGAGGAACTGGACGGCAAGGCCGTGCGTTTTGATTACCTTCTGCGCCCCGGCCCCTCCCGTACCAGAAACGCACTACTTCTGCTGGACGCTTTCGACTTTCCCGCCCAGGTGGTTCAGAAGGCCAAAGAGATGGTGGACGATTTCGAGCGGGAGCACCGCTGGCCTTCCCAGGAGGAAGCTATTCCCCAGAAACTATCGGAAGGAGGGGATTCCCCTGCGCCTGCCCAGGCTGGATGAGCGGCTGCAAGCCGCTTTGGATCTGTATCCCCCCTGCCGCCTGGGGGCGGATATCGGCAGCGACCATGGCCGGCTGCCCCTTTATTTGATCTCTTCTGGACGGTGTGAGCGCATGGCAGTGACCGACGTAAGCGGATCGGCACTGTCCAAGGCCAAAACGCTGCTTACTAGGCATGGTTTTTCGGACCGGGTGATCTTCCGAGAGGCGGACGGCCTTCATGCCCTTGGGGAGGAGCCTGCCCAGGCGGTGAGCATAACGGGCATGGGTGGGGATACGATAAGCATTATTCTCACCGCCGCGCCCCAAAAACTGCAAGGGGCCTCCCTGATCCTCTCCCCTCACACGGAACTTCCCAAGTTGCGGGAAACGCTTCCCACCATCTGCTACCGTATCGAAAAAGAATCCATCGCACGGGCTGGGGGCCGGTTTTACGTGGTCCTGCTGGCCATGCCGGGAACCGCGGCCTATACGGAAAAGGAGCTGAACCTGGGTCCCTGCCTCTTGAGGGAGCGGCCGCCGCTTTTTACGGATTATCTTCACTGGCGCTTGAAGGTCACGCAAAAGGCGCTGACCGCGCTGACAGCCGCCCAGGGGAACGAACCCCGGATCGAAGAGCTGAACCGTCTCGCGGGCTATATTCAGGAGGAATTGATATGACGCTCACCGTGAAAGCCGTGTACGACTGGGTCAACGAGTTTGCCCCTTTTGAGACAGCGGAGGAATATGACAACGTGGGCCTTGTGCTGGGCCGCTTTGACGCGCCTGTCACCCGCATCCTGGCGGCGCTGGATTGCACCATGGATGTAGTACGTGAGGCGGAGCGGCTTGGTGCGGAGCTCATCCTCACCCACCATCCCCTATTGTTCCACGCCCGCAAAAACCTGCGGGAGGAGGACTCGGAAGCCAGGGTGCTGTGCGCGCTGATCCGAAATCATATGTCCCTTTTGAGCGCCCACACCAACCTGGACAGGGCACAAAATGGCACCAGCGATGTGCTGCCCAGGCTGTTTTCCCTTAAAAACACGCGGGGTGAAGAATTTTTGCGCTGCGGCGAGTTGGAAAAACCCATGACCGCGGGGCAGCTGAAGGAATCCGCCGCCCGCATTTTAGGCGGCCCAGTGCGGCTTTATGGCGATCCGGAACTTAAGATCACTACCCTAGCGGTGGGGGCCGGAGCATATGACGAGGGCTGGCCCGAGGCCATGCAATTGGGCGCCCAGGCTTATCTCACCGGGGAAGTGCATCACCATAACGCCATTGCCGCCGTTCAGGAAGGGCTTGTCCTTCTGGAGGCCGGGCATTATGCCACAGAGGCCCCGGGCCTCCGTGCGCTAGGGGATTGTTTACAAATGGGCCTTGATAGGTTACAATATTCTGTGGCTCTGTATCACTTTTCCGGCACGCCCTACCCCGGCGCGCTGGATAGATAGATCGCGTCAGGGAAAGGGGCATTTTCGTTCTCCCTTCCTTGTGGCTGAATAGAAGGAGGTCTATAATGGATCAGTTGGAAATGCTTTGGGAGTATCAGCAGGCGGATATGGAGGCGGACAGGCTGGAAAATGAGATCCGCCGCTCCCCCAACCGCGTGAAACTGGTGAAGAGCCGGGATTTTTTGGTGGAGCAGCAGAACACCATCAAGCAGATCGAAAACGAAGTAT
>JAEWAH010000254.1 GCA_023391725.1 Bacillota bacterium
AACTCCCTGCTGTATAGGACGACGGACATCATTGAAACGTATGTGTACCGGGCGATGCTGAACAACTTTAACTTCTCCCAGAGCAGCGCGGTTGGGCTGTTCCAGTCGGTCGTCGGGTTCTTCATCGTCATCACCTGCAACTATATCATCAAGAAGATCGAGCCGGACAGCGCGCTATTTTAAGGGGGGATTGCTTAATGACTTCCACTTTGGGCAAACGTCCGAAGATCAGGCTGGACCCTGCCGACAGGGTCATCCGCAGCGTGACCTATGTCCTTGCCACCATCATGGCGCTGGCCAGTATATTCCCGTTCCTGCTCATCATTGGCTCCTCCTTTAGCACCGAGAATTCCATCCGTACAACTGGCTTTGCGCTGATCCCGCCGGAGTTTTCCACCTATGCCTACGACATCATCCTGCGTTCGCCCAGATCCATTATCGGGTCGTACATCCTCACCATCATTTTGACGGTGGTGGGCACGAGCGTGGGCCTGTTCATCATCGCTATGACAGGCTACGCCCTGCAGCGCAGGGATTTCCCCTTTGGCAATCCGATCTCGTTTTACTTCTACTTTACCTCGCTGTTTTCCGGGGGCCTGGTGCCCTTCTATTTGCTAATGGTGCAGACCTATAAGCTTAGGGACAGCTATCTTGCGGTCTTGCTGCCGCTTTTGATGTCGCCCTGGCTGATCATCCTCATGAAAAATTTTACCAGGGCGATCCCGCATGAGATCACGGAATCGGGCAAAATAGACGGGGCGGGGGATTTCCAGATCTTTATCCGGCTGGTGATGCCCTCCATGACCCCGGCGCTGGCAACCGTCGGTTTATTTCTGGCCATCAGCTATTGGAACGAGTGGTACTACTCCTCGCTGTTCCTTACCTCCCAGGTGGAGTTTCGGCCCCTGCAGTACCAGCTTTACCGCGTCATCAACCAGATCGAGGCGCTGCGCAACTCCTACGCCGGCTCCGTTGTCGTCCTGTCGGACCTCCCCGGCGAAACCCTGAAAATGGCCACAGCTGTAGTGGCTATCGGACCTGTGATCTTTATCTATCCCTTTGTGCAAAGATACTTTGTGGCCGGCCTTACCGTGGGCGCGGTCAAGGGATGACTTTCCCTCCTGGCGTTTTCCGGCCGGCGCCGGTTAACAGATGCTCACCAATTTTAAGGAGAGGACTCACTTGAAAAAAATCCTTGCGACCCTTCTTGTTCTTGGCCTGCTGGTACCCATGAGCCTCACCGGCTGCGCCAGCAAAACCGATACGGCTATTCCGCCCATCGCTACCACCTCCCCCGGCGCCACCGGCTCGCCCGCGGCCGCCGATACCAGCCAGCAAGTGGTAATCACCTACATGGTCACGGGCGATGTTCCAACCAACAAGACCATGACGGAGACGCTGCCAAAACTCAATGAGGTTTTGACAAGAAAGGTCAATGCCGAGCTGAAGGTGCAATGGATTGAATGGACGGATTATCTGTCCAAGTACAACCTGACTATCGCCTCCCAGAACGGCAACATTGACCTAATCGGCACCGCCACCGACTGGCTGGACGCGTGGCCCAACGCCCAAAATGGCGGCTTTATGGAGCTGACGCCCCAGATGCTGGCCGCCTATGCGCCCAAGACTTATGCGCAGGTCCCTCCGGAGCATTGGGATATATGCAAGCTGAACGGCAAGATCTTCTTTATCCCGGAGGATAATTTCGCCCAGTGGACCAACCACGGCTTTATGTACCGGGGCGACTGGGCCAAGGAAGCAGGCCTTACCAACGGCGTGCACAGCTGGGTGGACCTGGGCAAGTACTTCCAATACATCAAGGATAACAAGCCCGGCGTGGTCCCCTGGGACGCCAAGCCCGACCTGAGCATCGTCACCCAGATGTCCAGCGGCTGGGTCACCTCCCATACCAAGAACATCAATATCGAGGGCTTGCGCTCCGAAATGTACTTTGGCGAATCCGCGCAGAATAAGACCAAGCTCTCCCGATACTTCATTGAGGGTGACGAACTGATCAACTTCGCCAAGAACCAGCGGGCCTGGAGCCAGGCTGGGTACTGGCGGGAAGATGTGCTCAACAACACCTCCATTGACACCCGCAAGCAGATGGAATCCGGTCTCTCCGGCGCAGATCAGCACCACAGCCAGACGTATTATGGCAGTGAGCGCGTAAGAATGGACCAGGTCCAGCCCGGTTCCGACTTGGGCTTCTTCTGGTTCGGCGAAGAGGAGAAGAACCTGGTCGCCCTGAATATCACCCATGGCGCCATGGCTGTTGCCGCCAAATCGAAAAACCCCGAGCGCGCTTTGATGGTCTATGATCTCATGCGTAACGACCCGGAGGTGTACCGTCTGCTCAACAACGGCATCGAAGGCGTGCAATACGTCCTGGCTGCGGATGGCAAGACATTCACCCGCCCTGCGGGCTTCAATCAGGATACGGACGACAGCAGCTTCAACTACTGGTGGGGCCGCAACGACAACCTGGAGCTTTTGAGCCCCAATGTCGCCGTTCCACAGCGGGATGCGCTGTTTGCCGCCTACAACGCGGCCGCCGTGCCCTATCAGTACGGCCAGATTGTGTTCAATCTGGACCCCATCTCCAGCCAGTTGGACAACCTGACCAACATTTTCAACACCTACATGCCTCAAATTGTGTTCGGCAAGCAAGCTGATCCCGAGGCTTATGTGGCCGAATTCCGCACACAGCTCAAGTCCGCAGGATATGAGGAAGTCATGGCGGAAGTGGAGCGGCAGCTGGCGGCAGTCTATAAGTAAGCAGGCTTGTTGAGAGCTTCCTAATTGTAAGCAAACCCAAAGGGGCATGAGCATTTAGCGCTTATGCCCCCTTTTTTTATAAGCAAGATATAATCGCTTGCCTTCCCCTGAAGGGGAAGCCTTATTTACCTTACCCTCGTCAAATACTGGCAGTACACATACACATTTTGAATCTTCTTCGCCTCGACCCCATCCTCCGAAAGGATGATCGGCTGTGTCTCCGAAGGCGTCACGTACAGCTTGAACACCAGCGCTTCCTGGCCCACGGCCATATGGCGGACCTCCTTGAAACGGTAGTTCTTCCGCCCGATGCCCAGGTATCCGAAGATCACCTGCTCAATGCTGGTGTCGATGAAGCCCTTGCATACCTCATCTTCCCCGAACATCTCCAAAATCGCCCTTGTCTCATCAAAGGACATGTTGCGCAAGGAAAACTCCCCTTGCCCCAGCACGCTCGTCATGCTGGAATTGTCCAAAAGCAATAGCGGATTCCCGTGCCTGTGATCCATGGACGCGGCCCCCTTTCCCTTAAAAGCGTATGAAAAACACGCCGGAGAACAAGCAGCATTCCGGGAAGTTTTCTTTATCTTATTTGCCTTCTTGCTTTCAGTATAGCGAAAAAAAACCGGGCGTGTCAATCCTTTGACCCCGCCCGGGCAAGTTAATCATTTCACAAAAGAGGACTACGCTGACCATGTTTCCTTCCGGCAATCGCCGCAGCGGTAAAGCAGTTTCTTTTGCGCATTCACGGCTACGGGATGTGAAACCAGTGACATCATGTGCCAGTCGGAACCTGAATCCCCATACGCATAGGAATTTTCTGTATCCAGCTCATACCCCCTGGCCGCCAGGTACTCGGCGATGCGCAGGGGTTTTTCCATGCCCCGGCAGTTAAGCCCCGCGATCCTGCCCGTATACACGCCCTCCGGCGTCACATCGGCCCGGGTGCCGATGACCCCATCCAGCCCCAGCATTCCGATAAGCGGCTTTAGGTTATAATCCGGAGAAGCCGTCACCATCAGCACGCGCAGCCCCCGGCTT
>JAEWAH010000278.1 GCA_023391725.1 Bacillota bacterium
ATGCCGTTGTAGGCGGTGTGGTGCCCCGCAACTTCATCCCCGCCGTGGAAAAGGGTCTGCGCGAGAACCTGCCCCGTGGCGTTCTGGCCGGATACCCCATGGTCGGCCTGCGCGCCAAACTGTACGATGGCTCCTACCACGCGGTAGACTCCTCTGAAATGGCCTTCAAAACGGCCGCCCGCCTTGCCTACAAGAAAGGCTGTATGGAAGCGGGCCCCGTGCTCCTGGAGCCCATCATGCACGTGGAAGTGCTGGTACCCGATGAGTACATGGGCGACATCATGGGCGATATGAACAAGCGCCGCGGCCGCATTGGCGGCATGCATCAAGTGGATGGGCAGCAGCAGGTGGTCGCCGAAGCACCTTTGGCCGAAATGTTCAAGTATGCCACGGACCTCCGCTCCATGACCCAGGCCCGCGGTTCCTTTACCATGAAGTTTGAGAGGTACGAGGAAGTGCCCGCCATCGTGGCTCAGAAGATCATCGAGTCCGCCAAGAAGGAAGAAGACGAAGACGAGGAATAAACACTTCGATAAAAGCCGGTTGGGTGCTGCGCACCCAACCGGCTTTTATCGAGTTTGCACGATTCACTTGTATGGCTTGCATCTCAGCCCGCGCTTTGCTTGGCTGATCTACATGCCCTACGGCCAGTGAATCGTGTAAGGAATGTTTGCTCCGCAAACCCCGGTCCGCCTGGCAAAGCCAGGCGAGACGATTGCAAGCGAGTGGGAACTGCGGTTCTCGTTGCTCCCCTGAATTATCGCTGCATGAAGAATTTGTACGTCATTCCGAGGGCGTGAAGCGACCGTAGAAATCTATAAAAGGCTCCTTTTGAAAGGAGCTGTCGAGCGAAGCGAGACTGAGGATTGCCGAAAAAGCATGGATTGCTTTGCTTCGTTCGCAATGACGAAACATCTTATCATCATTCATGAATAAGGAGAATGCCTGTGAGCGCCTACTTTGTTTCCAATATTCGCATTCATGACCACCAGGAATACGGTAAATACCTTGCCTCAGTGGATGAAGTGTTTGCCAGGTTCAACGGCAAGTATCTTGCGCTGGATGAGCATCCTCCCGTCCTGGAGGGTTCGTGGGATTATACGAAGGTGGTATTGATCGAGTTCCCTTCTGAGAAAGATCTGCGCGCATGGTATGAATCAGAGGATTATCAGGCGATATTGAAGCACCGTCTCCAGGGCGCGAATTGCGATAGCCTTTTGGTCAAAGGAAAGGTTTAGCCTATTTTTGCCTTCTCTATAAATTTTCGGATAGTGGCCTTTTGAAAAAAGACGGTTCTCCACCTACTACCGCCATCTCCCCATACTTGCATACAATTCAGGCGTTGTGATACAATGAAAATTGGAAAACTGTTCCGGAGGTGCGCATGATTACCACCGTTTGTCTGAATCCCGCCTTTGACAAGACGGTGACGGTAGTGGAGTTGCGACCTGGAGAAGTGAACAGAATCCTTGATGTGCGGGAGGATATGGGCGGCAAGGGCATCAACGTGGCCGCGGTGGCACACCGGTTGGGGCTTGACGTACAATGCATCGGCCTGATGGGGGAAAAGGGAGCGGAATCGCTTCGGGATAAGATGGCAGGGGAAGGGTTTGCCTTTGACTTTATGACCGTTCCCGGCAGCATCCGCACCAACTTGAAGGTAGTCTCCCGCAATGGACAAGCCGTGACCGAGCTCAACGAGCCGGGTGCTCCTGTCGGCCCGGAGGTCATGGATGCCTTTTTGCAGAAGCTTCACAAAAAGGAAAAGGGTGATCTTGCGGTGGTTACTGGCAGCCTGCCACCGGGATGCCCGGAAGAAACCTACCGGGAGATGATCCGTATCATAGGCCCAGTTCCATGCATCCTGGACGCGGAAGGCAGTAAGCTGCTGCTGGGGCTTGAGGCAAAGCCGCTGCTTGTCAAGCCCAATGTGCTGGAATTGGAGACTACACTCGGTATTACCCTGCACAGCAATCAGGAGATTCGGGATGCGGCCCTTTTTCTTATCAAACGAGGCGCGCGATCAGTGATCGTGTCTATGGGGAAGATGGGCGCGATGTTTGTTGATGGAGAACGGGCGCTGTATGCCCCGGCCTTGGATGTCCCGGTCCATAGTACGGTAGGCGCGGGGGATGCTATGGTGGGGGGAGTGCTTTTGGGGCTTACTAAAGGTGGATCCTTGGTGGAGGCTTTCCGCTACGGTATGGCAGCCGGTGCCGCAAGCGTGATGACGGAAGGCACGCAGCCGCTGCGCCTTGATGATTTTCAGGCGCTTTTACCTAAGGTCCGGATGCAGGAAGTGTAATTGAATGGCACTTTTATTCAAACGAACGCAGCCTAAAGAAGAGACCTTTTCCGATGGGGTCATATCCCTGGTGGCGTCGGATTTAAGGCAGGAAGATGTCGATTTGGGCATCCAAAGGACGTTCCTGTTCCGCATCGTCCCCTGTGGGACGAAAAAAGATGCCGGGCGTGTGAGCCTTCGGTGTGGGGAAAGCGCGGGCCTGTATTATTTCGGCCATATCGGCTACCATGTAGGGGAAAAGTTCCGCGGCCACAACTACGCCCTTAGGGCATGCCGTCTCTTGGTCCCCCTGTGCCGGGTGCTGAAACTGACCTCGCTTGTGATCACTACCGATGTGGACAACATCCCCAGCCGCCGCACCTGCGAAAAGCTGGGATGCGAGCTGGAAAGCATCGTACCGGTGCCCAAGGAATTCCGCCTGCAGTACAATATGGGCCCTTACAAGTGCCGCTACATCTTCCGCATTCCCAAGGTTTAGCCGCCTGCCGCATGTTTTTATTAAAAGAGCATAAAGTATGCCTGAACAGGCATTTTTGCCGCCAGGCTTTTCTTTTTTCGTGAAATAGGGTAGAATAAAGCCGTTGAAAAATGGTAAGTCATGGCTTTTAAGGGAGGCATCCGGTGCAGATCGAGGTAAACGGCGTGTCTGTTTATTATGAGCAGTATGGCGCCACCGGGGATTCAGCGCTCCTGCTCCATGGCTGGGGTTGCAATACCACTTTTTTTGAGCCTATTGCCAAGTCGCTGTCCGACACCATGCGTGTAACCGTACTTGATTTTCCGGGGCATGGGAAGAGCGGCCGCCCGCCGGAACCCTGGGGCGTTCCCGAATATGGGGAAATGACAAGGGCCTTCATGGATGCGCTGCACCTTGCACCCAGTTATATTGTGGGGCATTCCTTCGGAGGGCGCATCGCATTGTACTTGGGCAGCCATCGGCCTCAGTATGTGAAAAGGATGATCATCACCGGCGGAGCGGGTCTCAAAAAACCTCAAACCGAGGACCAAAAGCGCCGGGCACAGCAATACCAAACGCTTAAAAGGGGCGCTGCGCTCCTCAAGGGCATGAAGATCTTCGGATCTTTGCCCGATAGGTTGGCCGATTCGCTGCGCAAGCGGTACGGCTCCAAGGACTATAATGCCCTGGATGAGGAAATGAGAAAGACCTTCGTCAAGATCATTTCCCTGGACCTGAAACCGTTTCTGCCGTTGATCAGCGTTCCTACCCTTTTGGTGTGGGGCGATCAGGATACGGAGACTCCCCTGTGGATGGGGCAAACCATGGCCGGGGAGATCCCCGACGCCGGGCTGGCGGTGCTGGAGGGCGGCTCCCATTATGCTTATCTGGAGCAGTGGCAGCGGTTCACGCGCATCGCCCGGCATTTTTTTGCGGAGGAGTGACCTGATGTTCCATCGCGCCGTATATCTGATTTTAGCCCTGTCGCCCATGGCGGGATGCTTTTTGGCAGCGAGGGGCCTCATACATTATTTTCAACTGGAAAGCTATCAGTTTCCGGGATATTTTCATACCCTACGGCGCAATTGGAAGCGTTCCTTCCTGCCCGGGGCGGGCCTGGCTGTTTTGACATTCTCCCTGCTGGCCATGCACGACGCGCTGGTTCAATCGGCGGGGGAAAAAGCGGAGCTGTTCATCGCCTGCGCGGTGTTTGTCCTGTCCGGTGCGGGGGGGTTCTGGGTCGGAAAGCTTTTTCAGGATAAACAGGCCAAAAAGCCACTGGTGCATACCTCCAGGATCAAGCGGCTGTATGGGGTTTTTGCAGTAGTGCTGGCGGTGCTTGCCTTAGTGCTCTTTTTGTACGCGCCGGTGGTGGTACTGCTGGCCGCAGTGCCTTTGTTCCTGCCCTATTGGGTGGCGCTTGCGGGGCTGATTGCCTGGCCGCTGGAGAAGATCATCAGCGAAATGTACTTTCGGGACGCCCAAAGGCGGCTTCGGGAAATGCCGCAGCTCGTGCGAATTGGCATCACAGGCAGCTATGGCAAGACTTCAGTGAAGTTTTTCCTGGGGACGATGCTTTCTGAAAAGTACAATGTATTGGTCACCCCCTCCAGCTTCAATACCCCCATGGGTGTAACCCGTGTGATCCGGGAAAAGCTGATGCCTGCCCATCAGGTATTTGTGGCGGAGATGGGCGCGCGGCACCGGGGAGATATCAAGGAAATGTGCCGGCTGGTGCATCCAACGCTGGGGATATTGACTTCGGTAGGCCCACAGCACCTGGATACCTTCAAAACGGTGGAGCGTGTTGCAAAAACCAAGTATGAGCTGGTGGATGCGCTTCCTCAAGACGGGCATGCTTTCTTCGCGGACGACGGTGGCATCTGCCTTGAACTTTATGAAAAGACCATGAAGCCCAAAACGATGGTGAGCCTTTCAAACACTGATTGCGACGTCTGGGCGGAGGATGTCCATTCCGGGCCTCAGGGCAGCAGTTTTGTTCTGCACGAGAAGAACGGGGGCAGCATCCAGTGCAGCGCAAAGCTTCTGGGGCAGCATAACATTCAAAATATCCTGCTGGCGGCCAGCGTTTGCCTTCACCTTCATATGACGCTGGAAGAAGTCGCTCGGGGCATCAGCAAACTAACACCCGTAGAGCATCGGCTGCAATTGATACCCGGCAACGGCATGACCATCATCGACGACGCTTTCAACAGCAACCCCCAGGGATCAATGGCGGCCTTGCAGGTTTTGAAGGAGTTCTCGGGCCGCCGGATCATCATCACCCCCGGCATGGTGGAATTGGGCGACAGGGAAGAGGAACTCAATCATCAGTTCGGCAAAGCCATGGCGGGTAGCACGGACATCGCCATCCTGGTAGGGAAAAAGCATACCCTGCCCATATACAATGGACTTAGGGATGCTGGCTTCCCGGAGGAGGCGATCCACCGGGTATCCAGCCTGGACGAATCCACAAAGGTTTTGCATGCATTGGCCCGGGCGGGGGACGTGGTGCTCTATGAAAACGATCTTCCTGACAATTACAGCGAGGTTTGAAGGGAGGCGGCAGCCGTGGAAAAGATCCAACTGGGCGTGATATACGGAAGCCGGAGCTGTGAGCATGAGGTGTCCATCATCAGCGCGTTGCAGCTGATGCGGGCAGTGGACCCGGAAAAGTATGATGTTATCCCCATCTACATCAGCATGAAGGGCGTCTGGTATACGGGGGAACCCCTCAAGCAGATGTCCAGCTTTACGCCCTTTCAGGAGGAGGCAAAAGGAATCATCCGCGTTTCGCTGGATATGACGCCGGGTTCCGGCGCGCTGATCACTTGGGAGCAGAGCCGCGGCCTTCTGGGCTCTGGCCCCAAGCAGCGGGTGGTAGCGCGTGTGGAATGCGTGATCCCAGTGCTCCACGGCATGCACGGGGAGGATGGCACATTGCAGGGCCTGCTGGAAATGGCTAACCTGCCCTATGCTTCGCCAGGCGTAGCCGGTTCAGCCGTTGGGATGGATAAGATCATTATGAAGCGTCATTTCAAGGGCGCGGGCTTCCCTGTGCTTCCCGGCATCTGGTTCTCCCGGTCGGAATGGGAAAAGGATAGGGAAGCGGTCATCGCCAAGACAGAAGCGGAGATCGGTTATCCGGTTTATGCCAAGCCCGCCAACCTGGGTTCTTCTATCGGTGTCAGCCGGGCGGAGAACCGTGAAAAGCTCGTAGAGGCGCTGGAGCTGGCTTTTGAGTACGATCGGCGTGTGCTTTTGGAGCAGGGCTTGACCAAACCCATGGAATTGAACTGCTCTGTTGTAGGCTTCGATACCGAGATTCGCGCCTCTGTGCTGGAAATGCCGGTAGCAGGCGGGGAACTGCTGGATTTTGACCAGAAATATAATCCCCGTTCCGGCAGCAAGGGCATGGCTTCCCTGGCCCGGGTGGTTCCAGCCCCCATTGAGGACAGCCTTCGGGATGATATCCAGAACCTGTCCAAGGAGATTTTCAGGGAGCTGGACTTAAAAGGCGTAGTACGCATCGACTACATGTATGACGTGAAGGCAGAAAAGCTGTACATCACCGAAGTCAATACCATTCCCGGCTCCATGGCCTACTACCTGTGGGAGAAGACCGGCATGCCTTACGCTGCCCTCATCGATGAGATGGTTGCCTGCGCCAAACGTGCCCACGCCCAGAAGAACGCAAACAACTACGCCTTTACCTCGGATATCCTAAAAAATGTCCAGTTGGGCGGAAAGACCGGCGCAAAGGGCGGAAAGTTCCAGCCCGCCGGTACGAAATGAGGAAGTGCTATGTGGCATAGACAAACCAGCGCATATAACCCAAATATTTACGGCGCTTACCGCCGGCCAGATCCCTCCCAACAGGGAGATAATGATCAGCAGGGCTATCAGGAGGAAGCGGATGAGCAGCCTTATGAGGAGCAGCCTGCTTATGGCGATCAGCCCCCTTACGATGAGCAGGTCCCATATGATGAGCAAGCCCCATACGACGATCAGCCCCCCTACGATGAGCAGGTTCCTTATGACGGACAGCCCCCTTACGGCGGGCAGCCGCCATATAATGATCAACCGTATTATGGGGGACAACCTCCCTATCAGCAAGAGCCCTTTTATGAGGAACGGCCTGCAGAGCCGGAGCTTGTTTCCACCAGCCAGGCCATCAACCTGACCTGCACCCTGGCAGCACTGAGCGGTTTCTTTGCCCTTTTCCTGTACATAGCGGACAAGCGAAGCGAGGCAGTGCGCCGCATCTGCGTGCAGTCCATCGTCCTCACTGGCGGTTTTGTGGGTGCTGCGCTTGTTTTGTGGATATTGGGGACGATTCTGAGTATCATTCCATTCCTCGGCGTGATCCTCATGATCGTCTTCTGGCTGTTGTTCTGTGCGCTTGCGATTCTAGTGATCTACCTGAAGGTGCAAATGATGCTGCGTGCCTACCAGGGGTATGCCTACCAACTGCCCATTGTTGGGGAACGTTTGCGCAAGTTTGAATAAGCATGAAACATATGGGGAGTCAGATCAAAGCTGATAGGTTGATACCATGAAAGGCTGACCACTCGCTTCACACTTTTCCCTTATAAAAGTTTCCTATGAGGGGTTCGGGAGGGTTCCTTTTTCAAAAGAGGAGCCCTCCACGCGCCCGCAAGGAGTTCTATGATACATTTACCGCAGATCAAAAGCCCTGAAGACATCAAGCACTGCTCCCATGAGGAACTGCGGGCGCTGGCAGAGGAGATTCGTCAGGAGATCGTTCTGACCGTTTCCCACAACGGCGGCCATCTGGCCTCCAACCTGGGAGTGGTGGAATTGACCATGGCAGTCCACCGAATGTTTTCCGCTCCGGAAGATAAGATCCTTTTCGATGTAGGTCATCAATCCTATGTACACAAGCTGCTTACTGGCAGGTATGATCGCTTTTCAACTCTGCGCAGGCTTGGTGGGCTCAGTGGTTTTCCGAAACGGGAAGAGAGCATATATGACTGCTTTGAAACGGGACATGCCTCCACCGCCATCTCCGCGGCGCTGGGCTATGCCAGGGCCAGGGACATGCAAGGGCAAAAGCACCACGTGGTGGCCATCGTGGGGGATGGCGCTCTGACAGGCGGCATGTGCTATGAGGCGCTGAACGATGCCGGGAGCAGCAAAACGCGGCTGATCGTGCTGCTGAACGACAATGAGATGTCCATTGCCCGCAATGTGGGCGCGCTAGCCCGGCACCTGACCAACGTGCGGGCCAGCCGGGGCTGGAACAAAACGAAGAGGGCTGTGGAGCGGGGGCTCAAGCGGTTGCCCGTCGCAGGGCCCAAAATCCATAGATTTTTGACAATCATTAAGAATTCCCTTAAAGGTTTGGTGGTGGACGAAGGTTTCTTTGCCGCATTGGGATTCCATTATCTGGGACCTATTGACGGGCATAACCTTGCCAATCTGGAATATACCATCGCACGTGCCAAGGAGTTTGACGAACCGGTTTTGATCCACTGCGTGACCCGCAAGGGGTTTGGCTACCAGCAGGCGGAAAAAAGGCCGGAAGTCTTTCATGGCACGCCGCCCTTCTTCCTGGAAAGCGGGGATGTACGCAAGCAACCAAGCCGCCCCGGCTATGGCGAAATCGCGGCGAAGGCGCTGATCCAGTCGGCATCCCGGGAAGAAAAGACTGTGGTGCTCACAGCCGCCATGCCTGGGGGCACAGGCATGCATCTTTTTGCCGAGGCATTCCCCGACAGAATCATGGATGTAGGCATTGCCGAGCAGCATGCCGTAACGCTGGCGGCCGGGCTTGCCTCCGGTGGGATGCGGCCTTACTTTGCGGTCTACGCCACCTTCCTGCAGCGGGGATACGACCAGATGCTCCATGATGTGTGCCTGCAAAACCTGCCCGTCTGCCTCTTGCTGGACCGGGCCGGGCTGGTGGGAGAGGATGGGCCCACCCACCACGGCATTTATGACATCGCCTACTTGCGGCATATGCCCAACATCACCCTCCTTGCGCCCAGGGATGAGCAGGAACTGAAACTGATGCTTGACTGGACGCATGGTATGACCGGGCCCTGCGCCATCCGATACCCGCGCAGCTCCGTTTTGATGGCCAATCATCCCATTCGTTCCTTTACCCCCGGCAAATGGGAAGTACTGCAAGAGGGGAAGGATTGTGCGCTGCTGGCGGTAGGCTCCATGGTGCCGCTGGCCTTGGAAACAGCGGCCATCCTTAAAAACCTGCACATTCATGCCGCCGTGATCAACGCCTCCAGCATCAAACCCTTGGATGAGGCCATGCTATCGCAGCTTAAACAGGCGCCAATGATTACGATGGAGGAGCATGCTATCGCCTGCGGGTTTGGCAGCGCGGTAGGGGAATACTGCGTGGCAAGCCATCTTGCGCCGCCGATTTTGACATTCGGGATACCCGATAAGATCATGCCCCACGGGAGCAGGGACGACCTGCTGGCTTCCATTGGGCTTATGCCCGGGCAGATGGCTGCCAGAATCAAGACAGCGCTGCAAAGCGCCGGGAAGGCGGTCTCATGAGCGCAAAGGAACGGGCAGATGTAGCCCTGGTGCAGCGCGGGTTGGCAGAAAGCCGAGAAAAAGCCCAAGCTCAGATCATGGCTGGACTGGTGTTCATAGGGCTTAGAAAGATCGCAAAATCGTCGGAGATGGTAGGGGAAGAGGAAGACCTTCACGTGCGGGGCAGCGCGAATCCTTTTGTGAGCCGCGGCGGGCTGAAACTTGAAAAGGCCCTGGATGCCTTCCAGGCCGATGTTCGGGGCATTGTAGCCATGGATATCGGCGCGGCCACCGGCGGCTTTACCGATGTGCTGCTTACGCGCGGCGCGGCCCATGTATACGCCATCGACGTAGGCTACGGCCAATTGGATTGGGAACTTCGCAACGACCCCCGCGTCACGGTGATGGAACGGACAAACGCAAGGTATCTCACACTCGAGCAATTTGAACATAAGCCTTCGCTCACCGTGATGGATGTATCTTTCATTTCCATCCGGCTTATATTGCCCGTGGCCGCCAGGATCATGGGCGAGGTAGGCAGGTTTTATACGCTGATCAAGCCCCAGTTCGAGGCGGGGAAGGAACGGGTAGGGAAAAAGGGCGTGGTGCGCGACCCGAAAGTGCATATTGCTGTGCTGGAAG
>JAEWAH010000016.1 GCA_023391725.1 Bacillota bacterium
CATCGGCAGGGGATGAATGCTCCCCCGCGCTTTCCCCCATCCTTATCAGAAACTATTTCAAAGTGAAAAGCCGCTAAAAACAGCGGCTTTTTTCTTTAAATCCTGTTTTATTCGTAAAATCTCACGCAAACACAAAAAAAACTAAACCTGCCCTTGACAAGGTCTGGTAAACATGATAGACTCTAAACTTGCATCAGTATCGTTACGGTGCGGAAGTATGCCTCCCGTTGGATGTATTGTACACGGTCCCACAAAAAAATGCAACGGGAATTTTGCAAATTTTCGCCGGTTCCGCTGCTGGCTGGACAACATAAGGGGTGATGGCGTATATGGTGCACGAGGTTCAGATGGGGAAGCTTCGCAAACGCATGAGCTTCTCGCGCATCGACGAGGTCCTGGACATGCCCGATTTGATCGAGGTCCAGAAGAATTCGTACAGGCGCTTTCTGGAGGAAGACCTGCGCGAGGTCCTGGCCGATGTCTCTCCGATCACGGACTACAGTGAAAACCTAGTGCTGGAATTCGTTGACTATTCACTGGATGAAACCCCGAAACATTCCGTGGAGCGCTGCAAGGAACGGGATATGACCTATGCGGCGCCTTTGAAGGTATTCGTTCGCCTCAAGAACCGGGAAACCGGCGAAATCAAAGAATCCGATGTGTTCATGGGCGATTTCCCTCTGATGACCGACCATGGCACTTTCATCATCAACGGCGCTGAGCGGGTCATTGTAAGCCAGCTGGTACGCTCCCCCGGCGTGTATTTTGGCGAGACCATCGACAAGGCCGGCAAGCGCCTGTATTCCGCCACCGTCATCCCCAACCGGGGCGCCTGGCTGGAATATGAAACCGATTCCAACGACGTGCTTTGGGTGCGTATCGACCGCGCCCGCAAGCTTCCTATTACGGTGATTCTGCGCGCCCTGGGCTATGGCACAGACGCGGAGATCATCAGCCTCATGGGCGAGGAAGAACGCCTGATGGCCACCATCCAGCGCGGCGACAACGCCAAATCCCAGGAAGATGGCCTCATTGAAATCTACAAGCGGCAGAAGCCCGGCGAGCCCCCCACCCAGGAGAGCGCCCGGAACCTTTTGAATTCCCTTTTCTTTGATCCCAAGCGCTATGACCTCATGCGCGTGGGCCGCTATAAGTTCAACAAAAAGCTGTCCCTGGCTACGCGTATCCAGGGTCTTATCGCGGCGGAAGACATCCTCGATCCCCAAACCGGCGAGCTGCTGGTAAAAAAGGATGATGTGATCCCTTCCGACATCGCCAAGCAGATCCAGAACAGCGGCGTCAACTCTGTGGACGTCAAGCTGGATAACCGCGTCCACCGCATCATCGGCAACAACTTCGTGGACGCTGCCGGCTATCTTCCCTTCCCCCCCAAGGATGCCGGCATCCTGGAGTTCGTGCACCTGCCCACGCTGAAGAAGATCATGGACAGCGTGGAGCCGGACCAGCTCAAGGAAACCATCCGCGAAAACGTACATAGCCTGGTGCCCAAGCACATCCTTACCGATGATATTGTGGCTTCCATCAGCTATCTGCTGGGGCTGCCTTATGGCCTGGGCCACACCGACGATATCGACCATTTGGGCAACCGCCGCCTGCGCTCTGTGGGCGAGCTGTTGCAAAACCAGATCCGCATTGGCCTTTCCCGCCTGGAGCGCGTGGTGCGTGAGCGCATGGCCATCCAGGACGCCAACGACGTGCGCCCCGGGGAACTGATCAACATCCGCCCCGTCAGCGCCGCCATCAAGGAGTTCTTCGGTTCCTCCCAGTTGAGTCAGTTCATGGATCAGCCCAACCCCCTGGCGGAACTCACCCACAAGCGGCGCCTTTCCGCCCTGGGCCCTGGCGGCCTAAACCGCGACCGCGCCTCCTTCGAGGTCCGCGACGTGCACTATAGCCACTACGCCCGCATCTGCCCCATCGAGACGCCTGAAGGCCCCAACATCGGCCTGATCGGCTCGCTGGCTACATACGCCCGCATCAATGAATACGGGTTCATCGAGGCTCCCTACCGCAAGGTTGACAAAGTCGCTGGCAAGGTTACCGAAGAAATCGTCTATATGACCGCGGACGAAGAAGACTTCTACAAGGTCGCCCAGGCCAACGAGCCCCTAAAGCCCGACGGCAGCTTTGTCCACGACCGCGTCACCGTCCGCGACAGGGCGGAGATCATCGAAGTGCCCCTCAATCAGGTGGACTTTATCGACGTCAGCCCCCGGCAGGTGGTATCCGTGGCCACGGCCATGGTCCCCTTCCTGGAAAACGACGACGCCACCCGCGCCTTGATGGGATCCAACATGCAGCGCCAGGCCGTGCCCCTTCTTGTACCGGAAGCGCCCATCGTTGGCACCGGCATGGAATTCAAGGCCGCCCATGACTCCGGCGTGGTTGTCCTGGCCAAGGAGGCCGGCACCGTGGAGCGTGTGTCCGCGGATGAGATCATTATCAAGGATGCACAAGGTGAGCGCCACCGCTACCATATGACCAAGTTTGCCAGGTCCAACCAAGGCACATGCATCAACCAGCGCCCGGTGGTCCGCACCGGCGACGTGGTGGAAAAAGGCCAGCTGCTGGCCGATGGCCCCTCTACCGAAAAGGGCGAGATCGGTCTTGGCCGCAACGTGCTCATCGGGTTCATGACCTGGGAGGGCTACAACTACGAGGACGCCGTCCTCATTTCCGAAAAGCTGGTCAAGGAGGATGTTTACACCTCCATCCATATTGAAGAGTTCGAGTCCGAAGCCCGTGAAACGAAGCTGGGCCCGGAGGAGATCACACGCGATATCCCCAGCGTGGGCGATGACGCCGTGAAGGATCTGGATGAATTCGGCGTCGTGCGCATCGGCGCGGAAGTGCGCTCCGGAGACATCCTGGTGGGCAAAGTCACCCCCAAGGGCGAAACGGAGCTTACGGCAGAAGAGCGGCTTTTGCGGGCCATCTTCGGCGAAAAGGCCCGTGAAGTCCGTGATACCTCCCTGCGCGTGCCCCATGGCGAAGGCGGCATCGTGGTGGATGTGAAGACCTTCACCCGCGAAAACAACGATGAGCTCTCCCCCGGCGTCAACCAGATGGTCCGCGTGTATATCGCGCAAAAGCGCAAGATCAGCGTGGGCGACAAGATGGCCGGACGCCACGGCAACAAGGGCGTTATCTCCCGCATCCTTCGCGAGGAAGACATGCCTTTCATGCCCGACGGCACACCCCTGGAAATCGTGCTAAACCCCCTGGGCGTCCCCTCGCGTATGAATCTTGGCCAGGTGCTGGAAGTGCACCTTGGCATGGCAGCCAAAGCCTTGGGCTGGCACATCGCTACCCCCGTGTTCGATGGCGCCACCGAGGAAGACATTGAGGAATGCCTGAAAATGGCGGGTAAGGAGCCCAACGGCAAAACGAAGCTGTACGACGGCCGCACCGGCGAGGCCTTTGAAAACCCCGTCACCGTAGGCTACATGTACTTTATGAAGCTGCACCACCTGGTGGACGACAAGATGCACGCCCGCTCCACCGGCCCCTACTCCCTGGTCACCCAGCAGCCGCTGGGCGGCAAGGCGCAGTTCGGCGGCCAGCGCTTCGGCGAAATGGAAGTGTGGGCGCTTGAAGCTTATGGTGCGGCCAATACCCTGCAGGAGATCCTTACCGTCAAGTCCGACGACGTGGTGGGCCGCGTGAAGACGTACGAATCCATCGTCAAGGGCAACAACATCCCCGCCCCCGGCGTGCCGGAAAGCTTCAAGGTCCTGATCAAGGAACTGCAGTCCCTGGCGCTGGATATCAAAGTATTGTCGGAGGACAAGCAGGAGATCATCATCCGCGAGCTGGATGACGACGATCTGGAACCGGTGGATCTCCCCTCCGGGCGGCTTGACCTGGAAGCGGAAGAAGAGAGCGAGCGCACACCACGCCGCCTGGACGAGAGCGACGAAGATGAATCCATTGACGATGACTTCTCTCTGGACGAGGAAGAGGATCTGGAAGACTTCAACGTCGAAGACGCCCTTAATGATATCAATCTCGATGACGATGACCTGTAAGCCGTTTTTGCGGTAAGCAAGCCGTCACTTGGTAAAAAGCCCCGGGGCATCGCCCCGGGCTTCCCTGAACAGATTGAAGGGAGTGGACCCTTTTGTTTGAACTGACCAATCTGGATTCCATCCAAATCGGGATGGCGTCTCCCGATCAGATCCTCGCCTGGTCCTACGGCGAAGTGTCAAAACCCGAAACCATCAACTACCGCACCCTGAAGCCCGAGCGGGACGGCCTGTTCTGCGAACGCATCTTTGGACCGCAGAAGGACTGGGAGTGCAACTGCGGCAAGTATAAGCGCATCAAGTTCAAGGATAAAGACAAGATCTGCGACAAGTGCGGCGTGCAGGTAACGCGCGCCAAGGTCCGCCGCGAGCGCATGGGCCACATCCAATTGGCCGCGCCCGTCAGCCATATCTGGTATTTCAAGGGCATCCCCAGCCGTATGGGTATGCTTTTGGACGTGTCCCCCCGGGCGCTGGAAAAGGTGCTCTATTTCGCCTCCTTCATCGTCCTGGATCCGGGCGACAGCAACCTCACCGGGCTTAAGAAGCATGAGCTGATCTCCGATGCCCGCTACCGCGAAGTGGAAATGAAGTGCGGCCGTGGTTCCTTCAAAGCCGGCATGGGCGCGGAAGCCGTCAAGCAGATGCTGCTGGAGCTGGACCTTGACAAGATCAGCCAACAGTTGAAGAGCGAAATCAGCGATCTTATCGAAAAAGAACGCGATCGTGACAGCGAAGGCCAGAAGCGCGCCCGGGCCGTCAAGCGTCTGGAAGTGGTGGAAGCCTTCCGCACCAGCCACAACCGCCCCGAGTGGATGATCCTGGACGTGGTTCCGGTCATTCCCCCGGACCTTCGCCCCATGGTGCAGCTGGACGGCGGCCGGTTCGCCACCAGTGACTTAAACGACCTGTACCGCCGGGTCATTAACCGCAACAACCGCTTGAAGAGGCTTCTGGAACTGGGCGCGCCAGACATCATCGTCCGCAACGAAAAGCGCATGCTGCAGGAAGCTGTTGACGCTTTGATCGACAACGGCCGCCGCGGCCGCGCCGTCACGGGCCCCGGCAACCGCCCCTTAAAGTCCCTTTCTGACCTTCTGCGCGGCAAGCAGGGCCGCTTCCGGCAGAACCTTCTGGGCAAGCGCGTTGACTATTCCGGCCGCAGCGTTATCGTTGTCGGCCCGGAACTCAAGCTCTACCAGTGCGGCCTGCCCAAGGAAATGGCCCTGGAACTGTTCAAGCCCTTTGTTATGGAGCGGCTTGTGACCCTCAAGATCGCCCAAAACGTCAAGAGCGCAAAGCGCATGGTGGAAAAGGTCAAGCCCGAGGTCTGGGACATCCTGGAAGGCGTAATCAAAGAACACCCCGTGCTGTTGAACCGCGCCCCCACGCTGCACCGCCTGGGCATCCAGGCCTTCGAGCCCATCCTGGTGGAAGGCAAGGCATTGAAGCTCCATCCCCTGGTTTGTACCGCCTACAACGCCGACTTTGACGGCGACCAGATGGCCGTGCACGTGCCCCTTTCCATGGAGGCCCAGGCGGAAGCCCGCTTCCTCATGCTTGCTCACAACAATATTTTAAAGCCCCAGGACGGCAAGCCCGTTATCTCCCCCACCCAGGACATGGTCATCGGCTGCTATTACCTGACCATGGAAAAGCCCAATGGCCTGGGCGCGGGCCGTGTGTTCGCCTCTCCCGAAGAAGCTTTGATGGCCTACCAGTCCGGCCAGTTGGATCTGCAGTCCCCCATCCGCGTGCGCATCTCCCGTACCCTTGGGGAGGAATCCGGCCGGCGCATCATTTCCTGCACCCTGGGACGGCTGCTTTTCAATGACGCCATTCCCCAGGATATTGGCCTCAAGGACCGCAAGACCTTTGAGGACATGTTCGTGCTGGAAGTGAACAACCAGGTGGATAAGAAGGAATTGGGCCGCATCGTGGACCAGTGCTACCGCACCCACGGCGTGCACAAGACCGCCCAGGTGCTTGACTCCATTAAAAAGCTGGGCTTCACCTACTCCACCCGCGGCGCCGTGACCGTGTCCGTCAGCGACATCATCATCCCGCCTGAAAAGCAGCAGAAGCTTCAGGAAGCCGACGAACAGGTAAAGAAGATCAATAATCTTTTCCGCCGCGGCCTGCTCACCGAGAACGAGCGCTACAACCTGGTGGTAGACCAATGGAACAACACCACCAGTGATATCCGCGAAAATATCCTAAAGCCCCTTGATAATTTCAACCCCATCAAAATGATGACCGACTCCGGCGCCCGCGGCTCCAAGGCCCAGGTCAGCCAGCTGGCCGGCATGCGCGGCCTGATGGCCTCCCCTTCCGGCAAGACCATCGAGCTGCCTATCCGCGCCAACTTCCGGGAAGGCCTCACGGTGCTTGAGTTCTTCCTCTCCAGCCACGGCAGCCGTAAGTCCCTGGCCGATACCGCTCTGCGTACGGCCGACTCCGGATACTTAACCCGCCGTCTGGTAGACGTTAGCCAGGAAGTGATCGTCAGGGAAGACGACTGCTTCGAGGCCCGGGGCGAAAAGGTCCGCGGCATCGTTGTGCAGGAGATCATGAGCGGCCGCCAGTCCATCGAAAGCATGGAAGACCGCCTGCGCGGCCGCGTGGCTGCCGAAGACATCGTGAATCCCGAGACCGGTGAAGTCATGGTGCGCCTCAATGAGGTTATCGACCATATAAAGGCCAAGGAAATCGCCAAGGCCGGCATCACGAAAGCGACCGTCCGCAGCGTGCTCACCTGCCGCAATGAAACGGGCGTATGCGCAAGGTGCTACGGCACGAACCTGGCTACCGGCGGCGCCGTGGACGTAGGCGAGGCGGTAGGCATCATCGCGGCCCAGGCCATCGGCGAGCCCGGCACGCAGCTGACCATGCGTACCTTCCATACAGGCGGTATCGCATCGGGCGAGGATATCACGCAAGGTCTTCCCCGCGTGGAAGAATTGTTTGAGGCTCGCAAGCCCAAGCGCGACGCGATCCTCAGCGAAATCAGCGGCCGTGTGTCCATCGCCGAAACAAAGAAAAAGCGCGAGCTCATCGTTACCAGCGAGGAAGATACCCACGAATCAAAGGCCTACCAGATCACCTACGGCTCCCGGCTTAAGGTGGTGGACGGCCAGCGCGTGGAAGCGGGCGATGAGCTCATCGAAGGCTCCATCAACCCCCACGACCTGCTGCGCATCCTGGGCGTAAAGGCCGTGCAGGAATACCTGCTCAAGGAAGTTCTGAGCGTGTACCGCCTCCAGGGCGTGCAGGTGTCCGACAAGCACATCGAGATCATCGTCCGGCAGATGCTGCGCAAGGTCCGCGTGGAGGACAGCGGCGATACGAGCCTCCTTCCCGGCAGCCTGGTAGACATCTTCCGCTTTGAGGAAGCCAACCGCCAGACGATCATGGCAGGCGGGCGCCCCGCAGTAGCCAAGCGTATCCTGCTGGGAATCACCAAGGCATCCCTGGCCACGGAATCCTTCCTCTCCGCCGCCTCCTTCCAGGAGACGACCCGCGTGCTCACCGAAGCTGCCATCAAGGGCAAGGTGGACCCGCTGGTGGGCTTGAAGGAAAACGTGATCATCGGCAAGCTGATCCCCGCCGGCACCGGTATGAAGCGCTACAAGAACATCGATATCAAGGAAGCTTACTAAAAAAAAGCAGGCTTACGGGGGAGGCTTCCAAAGAAGCTTCCCCCGTTACCTATCAAGCGGCGCTGGTTCATTTGGCTGACCGAACAAACGCCATTCCACGGCATGGGATCACCACGGCGTGGCGGGCGCACAATGTGCGCCCCTACTG